>PLLW01000083.1 GCA_003141435.1 Ignavibacteriales bacterium | reverse complement strand
GATTCCCGCGTTGCTATTTTAATAATCTCAGGTTCAAATAGTCTTAAATTTTTTTTACGTTTCATATTCAATCCAATCATTAATTAAAGTGTAAAATATTCTGCAATAGGACCAAGAGTTAGTGCGGGGAAGAAAGATAATGCAGCAACAACTAGTACAGTTCCAAGCAGTATTACAGCGAAAGCAATTGTATCGGTTTTTAATGTCCCTTCCGATTCCGGTACGGTCTTTTTAGCAGCAAGAGAACCTGCAATTGCTATTGGACCAATAATGGGAAGAAATCTGCTAATGAGCATTACAATTCCCGTAGAAATATTCCAGAATGCAGTATTATCTCCAAGTCCTTCAAACCCGGATCCGTTATTGGCGGAAGAAGATGTAAATTGGTAAAGCATTTGTGAAAATCCGTGGAACGAAGGATTGCTCAACCAGCCGTTGTCTGGATGTAATGCTGCGGTATGTGCTGCTATAGCTGTTCCGACTAATATTACAAACGGGTGAAGAAGGATTACTATGGAAGCGATTTTAACTTCCCTGGCTTCAATTTTTTTGCCAAGAAACTCCGGCGTTCTACCAATCATTAAACCGCCGATAAATACGGCAATTACTATAAACATAAAAAAGTTAATAAATCCGACTCCTACTCCACCGAATATTCCATTTATCATCATGTCAAGCATATAAATTCCGCCTGACAAAGGCATATGACTATCATGCATTGAATTTACTGAGCCATTCGAAGTTGATGTGGTTGTGACTCCCCACAAAGCCGAGGCAGCCGGACCGAGGCGGACTTCTTTACCTTCCATATTTCCCATCGGCTGTGATATTCCGAGCTTTGCTATTTTAGGGTTACCGGCATCTTCAAAATGAACGGCAGAGGCTACAAAGAAAAGATAAACAACAAGCATTACGGAAAATAAAATCCAGGCAAGCTTTTTCTTGTTCAGATAAAATCCGAATGCAAAAACTAAAGCAGCAGCGATCAATAATATTGAAATGTTCTCGACGATGTTTGCCAGATAGTTTGGGTTTTCAAATGGGTGTGCTGAATTCGGACCGAAAAAGCCACCGCCATTTGTACCAAGTTGCTTTATAGCTACTATCGGAGCAACCGGACCAGTAGCAACATAAGTCGTATCGCCTTCAAGCGTAAAAACTTTTTGCAATCCGTTAAATGTAGTGGGCATTCCGTTCAATAATAAAATTACAGCAACAACTAATGATAACGGAAGCAGGATTCTTGTGCAGCTTTTCAAAAACAAATTATAAAAATTACCCAAGTCTGTCGCTTTCTTCTGAACCAGACCTTTAAATAATAATGCAAGTGCGGCAATTCCGGTAGCTGCAGAAACAAACTGCATAAAACAGATTACCAGCATTTGAGAAAAATAAGATAATCCTGTTTCGCCTGAGTAATCCTGAAGATTTGTGTTGGAGACAAAGCTCGATGCTGTATTGAAGGAAAGCGCTGCTTCCATATTACCTATATTCACCGGGTTCCAGATATGAATATATCCCTGCACCAAGAGAATTATTATAGACCAAAGAAAAAATATCAGGTTAAGACGTAGCAAAGCCTTCATATTTTCTTTCCAATCCATTGGTTCGTTTGGATCTATCGATGAAATTTTGAAAATGAGTTTTTCCAACGGCGAAAGAAAATCACTCCATACTTTTTCGCCTTTAAATACCTTGCTTATATATTTTCCCAGAGGATATGCAGAAATAAATATAAGCAGGATTATAAAAACAACGCCAAATATTTCCGTGTTCATAATTATCCTTTAGAATTTTTCCGGTTTAATTAAAGCATAAAACAAGTACGCGAAAACAACTATGCTTATTATTAATAGTATTACCATAATATCACCTCTTAAAGTGAATCAAAAAAATGAATTGATTTGAAGAACAAGTAAAAGAAACAAACTCCTAAAGCTATCATTCCTATCGTGAGCATTATTTTTCCTATTAAATGTTTGCGAAACAGACTCAACTTGTATGCCAGAATTAATTTCATCTGGACAATATGAATTTGAACTTGAATAAACTTTTCGGAGCAATCATACCATTTCAATATGGAAATCATTATTTTCAAAATGGTATGATGTAATTTCTTTTAATGTTTGAATTATTCCGGTAGTAAACCCGTTGGCATCATCATAAACTTCCCCTCTAACGGCTATTGATGAATTTTGTCCTATAGAATATTTTCCAATTACAGCCGCACCTTTCCAGATTGAGTAACCTGAAGGAGCCATAGCCTCTTGTCCATAATCGAAATTGAAGTTGAAATATAATTCATCCGTAGGCTGGAAATTTATAATTGAATCAAATACATGCCTTTTCTTCGTACTGTTTGGTTCTTCAGGTCTGACATGCCCCCTAAAAACGGATCCAATTATTATATTAGGATCCTATGCAGGTCAGTTTTGAAAAGGATAATTCTAAATAGATAATGGGGGTATTCACTTTTAATGATTTGTTAGCCATTCTTTTGTTTCAATCATTCCGACACTCCCGTTTTCTAAATTTAATTCATAATAATTGCGCTCATTTTTTATATCTCCCTTTAATCCATAGGCTAAAGCGAGATAATAATAACCGTCAGATGCAGGATCAATGTCTTTGAAATTTATTATAGCATTTTCATATTCGCCCTTTCTTAGATAACATGAACCAATTATTGTTAAGGCATTATTTTTCAATGAATAGCCGAAGCTATTTATTTTATCAGTTTCTTTATCAGTCAATAAACCTTTGAAAGTATGATCAATAAATGTTTCTTCCTTTTGCCAATATGCTCTAAAAAACAATTCACTATTTCTCACTCTGCCAGCATAAATCATTGCCTCATCATAACATCCTTTTGAGAAGGATATTTTTGCTAATTGCAGGTTCACATATTGCAGTAAAGCTTCATCCCCAGTGTGGTTAGAAGTTAAATAAAGTTTGTAATATGTAACTGCTTTATCAAAATCACCGTTTTGATATGCAACGCTTGCTTCCTGGAAATATATATTTGTAGGTCCTATTTTTTGCTCGTCCTTGCTACACCCATTTATAATAAAGATGAAAAGAAGAACATATATCGGAGAATATAATAATCGATTGTTCATAATTTATCCGTAAATACTTAACGGTAATATTGTTTAATTGCTAAATATCCCTGTGACACCTCTCTCCAAAAGGAATGCCAAAAACTATTTTGTTAAACAAACGGGTTTATTACGGATATGGGGTTTTAATACATACCATTATGGAAATATGATTTACCGATTTGAAAAGGAATATCCGGAATAATTCTTAGGGGGTATATATCTGATCAGGTTTTTAGAGAAGCTATTCGATTTTGTACTCTTTAAGTTTTCTGTAGAGAGTTGTTAGGCCTATACCAAGGATTTCGGCGGTTCTGGTTTTATTCCCTTCTGTTTCTTCGAGTACTTTTAATATATGAATTTTTTCAACCTCATCAAGTTTTTCGGTCATTGGAGTTGAATAGTTTTTATTTCCATCGAAAAGATCATTAGGCAAAGATGAAGGAAGCAGAATGTTACCATCAGTAAGGATAACAGCGCGTTCAATAATATTTCTTAATTCTCTGATGTTGCCGGGGAAGTTGTAATCCTTTAACTTCCTGATACATTCTTCATCAATTGTGGAGATATTTTTATTAAGGTGCTGCGAGTAAAAGCGGACATAATACTCAATGAAAAGTGGAATATCTTCCTTCCTCTGCATTACAGAAGGGATTTCTATTTTCATCGTGTTGATACGGTAGAACAAATCAGGGCGAAATTTTCCTTTCTCTATTTCCTGGTTCAGGTTTTTATTTGTTGCAGCGATTACCCTAACATTAACCTGAGTAGGTTTTGTATCTCCTGATTTAATGAATGAATTAGTCTCGAGGACGCGGAGTATTTTAGACTGAAGTGAGATATCCATTTCTCCGATTTCATCAAGGAATATGGTACCTTCATTTGCTTCTTCAAAGAGTCCTTTTTTATTTTTTACTGCGCCGGTGAAAGCTCCTGCTTTATATCCGAACATTTCACTTTCAAGGAGCTCTTTTGAAATTGCAGAGCAGTTAATCGGTACGAATGAGTTTTTACTTCTGCTGCTTTCATAATGAATGGCTTGGGCAAATATTTCCTTGCCGACACCTGTTTCCCCAGTGAGCAAAACTGTAACATCTGTCTCAGCTGCTCTTTTAGCAAGATTTACAGCCTCTCTGATTTTTAATGACTGCCCGATTATATTATCGAAACTATATTTCTCAGTAACACGTTTTTCAAGATGTTCGATACGCCGGCTCATCTGAGCTTTTTCCATTGCGCGTTCGACTGCGATAATAATTTTATTATCCTCATCCCCTTTGGTGATATAATCGAAAGCTCCACGTTTTATGGCAGTGACGCCATCGGCAATAGTTCCGTAAGCAGTGAGGACTATTATTTCTATGAGGCGATTGATGTCTTTTATTTTAGGTACAAGATCAATTCCTGATATACCAGGGAGCTTTACATCTGAGATAACAACATGAATTTCCTCCTGGTTTAGGATTTTTAATCCTTCTTCACCATCCGATGCTTCGAATACTTTATATCCTTCCAGGGATAATAAACGGGTAAGAAGAGTTCGCAGTTCCTTTTCATCATCAATTATAAGGACATTTCGGTTTATCATATATAAACTTATTAGATGTTAATAAAATTTAATCAAAAAGGTAATACACATCCAATTTGATTTACCTTTTATCCTGAATAAATCTTGCAATCTTTACGACTGCTGATCTTGGGAAAAATCTTACTGAATTAGCCAATATATAATTTAGGACTCCATGAATGGCAATGGACTTGCCTTTTAACATAGCATTATATCCATAATCCGCTACTTCTTTAGAGGTTGGTAATTTTCTTCCTTTTATCAGTCTGCTTTCATGCCATGAAGCTGCTTCCTGAAATCCACTTTGTGTAGCACCCGGACATAAGGTTGTAACTGTAACTCCGGTGTTTTTGACCTCATTGTTAATTGCTTCGGAAAAACTTAATACATAAGCTTTGGTTGCATAATAAACAGCCATTGTAGGCCCTGACTGAAATGCTGCAGTAGAGGCGACATTCATAATTTTTCCATCATGCCGTTTCATCATACTGGACAGAAAAAGCTTAGTAAGTTGTGTTAAGGCAGTTATGTTGAGGTTGATCATTCTCTCAAGTTTCCCCCAATCGCTTTCATTGAATAAACCATAATCTCCAAATCCAGCGTTGTTAATAAGATAATCAATAGTAATTTTGTTTTTAACTAACTCGTTATACACATCCTGGGCAGAATCTTTAAGCGAAAGGTCTTTTTCTATAATGTAAACTTTTATCTTGTAATTATTTTCCAGATCGTTCTTTATTTGCTCAAGTTTATCTTTGCTACGAGCGACTAATACTAAATTACCTCCCTGCTTTGCGTGGATGTAAGCCAGTTCATATCCTATGCCGCTAGTTGCTCCGGTAATTAATGCAGTTTTATTCATTATTTATCCTATATCATTAAGGGAGGGAGGTTGGTTATGATTTTTACGGTTTCGAGGGATACGGTTATTATTTTACCAATTAGTTTTACTATGTAATCGGGTTCCTCGGGGCGGTTGGGATTGTTTGTTATGCCGCTTCGTTTATCGGTTTTGATGCGATACTGTTCTATGATCCAGTCGAGGGCTGAACGATTGCCTAATTTGTAATCAAATGTTTCAGGGGGAATGCCTGTGAGGGAAAGGAAGTCGTTATATACGATTGTGGATTTGTCTTTTGAGAGACGCATCTTTTCAACTTCCCAGTTGAGCTTTTGTCCGGTGGTTTCTATTTTGTCGAGAGGGTACTCTTTTGCATCTTCATAGTTAAGGTGAAGATCGGCAAGCTGTTTGCCTGCTTTACTGAAACTCCAGAAGTCCATTGTATATGGGATATGGGGAAGCTCGCGGCGGAGGTTTGCAGCATACTTAATTTTGTAATCAGGATGATGGAGTACGCCGTATATGTAATAAAATATATCCCACTTAGTAATTTTTTTATCTTTATATGTTGTTTTGAATTTCTGCAGGGACCAGTCTGTTATATTTTCCCGTCTGTTTGTGCCGTCTTCTTTATATGTGTAGAATGGGAAGCATTGGTTTGGAGTAGAACCAGCAAAGAAGTTAAGGTCAACAATAACATCCGTTATAAAGAATACGACTTGATTTGAACCTGCGGAGGGAACAATTATAATCTTATTTTCTGATTCTGATCTTATATCAGGTAGTATTGATGGGAAAACATATACTTCTTCATTTAATATTCTGTCGAAGAATAAATACTCTTTACAGAAAGGGCGGTAAAGAGATCTACGTATTTTATCTTCCTTAAATTCAGTAGTACGATTTCTTTGTAAATCTAATTTAAGATCACGACTCCAGCTAATTTTGCTATCATCATAATTAACAAAATCATCTATCTTCTTATTAACATTTTCTGTTTTATGAAACTTAAATACATGGAAGTTATATTCTTCAATTGTTGTTTTTATATTTCTTTCTAAAATATCTTTACTATAGTTATATGCCCAAGCGTCTCTGGCAGTTGCTACACCACGAGAGTATATTTTGAAAATTGTATGTGGATTAGAGTCACTTGAAGATTTATTCTCTTTATCTCCTATTGAGATAAAAGACCCAAAGTCATTATCTGTTCCTTCATTAAGCCAGTTGTTATTTTTATCGGGAGTTATATCCTGCCAATCTACTTTTGAGATATTTACTGCATTATCGAGTATCTTGAATTTTTCTTCACGTGTTGAACGGAAATCAACTGTGCTATAATATATTTTGTTCTCTTTTATAGATTTGTGTTTAATAAAGATGTTAATGGAAATACCAACCATTGCACCAAGACCAAAGACAGTATGCTTTTCACCAAGAGGAATGCCGTCACGCATAGAATCTTTTCTTATGTTCCCTTTCAAGTCGAGTATATAGATTTTATTAAAATCCTTAGCCAGATGTTTTCTCATGCCATCAAAGGCGATATCATTAATAAAGCTATTGTTAGATATAAAGCAGACAATACCTTCATCCCCTATCCTATCGGTTGCCCACCGAATAGCTTTAACATAAGGATCTGAAAGGGAGTTTTTATTGGAAGCTTTTGAATCTTTGGAATAGGTTTCAGCAACACGTCTATCAATTATAGGATATTTACGGTTCTTGTTGTTATCGTTTTCATTCGCCTGTCCAGCATTATAAGGAGGATTGGCTATAACAACAAATATGGCTGACTGCTTCTGCAATTCGACACGATGAGTATTTTCGGCAGTGAACAACTTATACTGACTTGATTCGGCAAGATCAAAAGTATCCACAAGACATATCCCTTCGAACGGTTCGTATGTTCCTGTGAGAGAGTAATACTGATGTTCAATGTTCATGGAGGCGATATAGTAAGGAAGGAGGATAAGCTCATCTGCGTGGAGTTCGTGCTGGTACTTGTATTTAAGGGAAGTCTTTTTGATCTCCTGCATTGTACGAACAATGAAGTTACCAGTGCCGGTAAAGGGATCGAGTATCTGCACGCCTTTATCGCTTAAAGACTTGCCGAACTCCTGTTTAAGAATTTCATCCACACTCTTTACCATGAAATTAACAACAGGCTGCGGGGTGTATACGATGCCATGTGTATCAGCAACCTTAACCGAGAAACCCTGAAAGAACTTTTCATAGACAGTATTGAGGAAATGCTGCTTATGGGAATAATCATCAATTGTAGAAGCGGCTGTTTCCAGAGCTATATAGAAACGATTAAGGTTTTTAAGGAACTCATTTTTACTGAATGATTTTGAAGCAAGGGCGTTTATTACTTTTTCAATGTCCTTTGCGATTACGTTCTTCTGAATGAAGTCGGGATTATCAAAGACCTTGCTGAATATACGCTCGGTAAGCAGGTGCTGTATAAGCATTTCTTCAACTGCATTTTCAGAAAGATTAGGATTGAGGGACTCCTTGCATATTTCATAGAAAGCATCGAACGCAAGCATGAACTGCTTGTTGGAATTTCTTTCTTTACGTATGATTTCGATAAGCACATGAGCAAGTTCAGGGACACGCTTCTGAAACTCTTCTGCGGCTTCTTCCCACTCGGCTATTTCAGGAGGGCGGTATTCAAAGAAGAGCCTAAGGATTTCAATAAGCTTAACGGGATCGGTAATATCGGCATCAAGGAGGAGATTATTATCCTGATACAGCACTGCCCGCCGAGGGGACTGGAAAAGGATATTATTACGCGGGTAACCAAGGGCAAGCTTGCGTTTTATTTCTTTATTGAGGTCGTCGTGTTCGTCTTTGGCTTCCCAGTAACCGTGAGTAAGTTTATATATATCGACCAGAGCGCCATCGACACTAATGGGGTTTTTACCTTCGCGTTTGATTTTCCATTCGGGGATGAGAGTCCACTTAAATTGTTTAGCGCAGTGGTGGAGCAAGGTCTGGAAGGTTTGGCGTGTTGATGTTTCGTTAGATACGTTGATGGATTCGAGTCCCTGGAGTGAATTATAATAATCGGTAATGGTTTTGTGAGTGGATTTAAGGTTAAGTTTCTGCATTAGGGCAAATATGATAATGTTTAATAGTATTTATTAGGGACTGAATACATTACATATTTCAAACTTAAAGAATATGGGTAAGAGATGCAATTGCGGAAGGGAAATAGCTATTAACTATTATTTCTTATCAAGACCTAAATGCTGACGGTGGTTCTGCAATTTCCAGAGGACTGCTGGATGTTTCTCCAGGAGTTTTGCTTGTTTCTCATCAGAGAATAATAGGTGGGGATCATAAACGCCATCATCCAGGAAGCGATTCATAAAGAGTTGTTCATCCTTAGTATAGCTCATCAATTCTGAAAGAAAATCCTTTGTAGTTTTCTTCATTGGTTTTAACTCTATAGAATCAACAGAGCGTAATAACGGGTTCAGTTGTTCGTTAACCATTTTGAGGCTGATGCCATCAATAGTGCTGAAATTCTTCTTCCTCCAATCATCA
Organism: Ignavibacteriales bacterium; assembly: GCA_003141435.1. Taxonomy (GTDB): domain Bacteria; phylum Bacteroidota; class Ignavibacteria; order Ignavibacteriales; family Ignavibacteriaceae; genus Fen-1301. The sequence continues at coordinate 40,222 of PLLW01000083.1, read as the reverse complement.
TTACATGTAATTCCGAAGAGAATTAAGTTTTTCCTAAGTTTGGACATTTCAAAAGAATAGCTCAACTGTGACAGTTTGAATACATCATAGAGGTCTCTTGCTGCTGAGCGATCCATCAATGCTTTGATTTTTCCCGCAAATAATTCTTCAAATGATACTGTATTACAATCAAAATTATAGTCTTCATCCAACAGGTAAGGTGATTTGGATTCGACACTCCAGACCGGAATTCTCATAAGGAAATTAAGATCGATTTCAAGTGTGAATGTGCCACCCAATGCACCTGGAGCCTGCAGCCGCCACTTTGCACCTGCATGTTCCGCAGGAACATGTCTTACTGATATGCCTCTGGATTCAATTAGGTTCTGCATTTCATGCTCAAGCTTAGGGCGTTCACTGATCATTGTTTCACGATCTTCACTGCCGATGTAATTGAAGTCGATATCAACTGACAAGCGCGGCAATGGGAACCAAAAGAGGTTAATAGCTGTACCGCCTTTCAAAGCAAATTGCTTTTTCAGAAGCGGGTGACGATTGATTTCACGAAGAAGATCGAGTAATGTCATTTGCCTCTGCAAGCTATCTATACGAAAACCAGTTTTGGAGGCAAGGTTAGTTAGGTATTCTTTTGAAAACATCAGAACTCTTCCCACTTGCGCTGATCGACCGCTTCGGGAACTATAAGATTCCAACGATTTTTGAAGACACCACCTTTCCGAGAACGATCCCAATATAAAGGCTGGGCGGGCTTATTTGGTTCAAGTAATTGTAAAAATGATTCTTCGATATTGAACTGTTCACGGTGCTGTTCAAGGAAATAACCAACAAGTGCAAAGAGATTTTTCTGTGCACGTATGTTAAGATATTTTAGAATAACTTCCGTTTGAACGTAAGGTATTTTTTCAAGAGAGCGATACATTTCTTCAAAGCCGCCACAAAACTGCGGTCGTTCCAACACATCCACAAGAGTACGTTCTTTCACTGTTACATTAATCTTGAGACCAGACCGCTCGATTTTTTCGATACCGAATATTTCATCCGGCTTCTTTTGCCTATACTCAGGAAATAGAATGCAACGGAAATGATCTTTCCGAAATAGGATTGCAGAATGAGGTAGACTTGAATAGTAGTAATAGGAGTTAAAAGAACTATGGTTAAATCCTAAGACCTCCAATGCAGTGTGAAAAGCCAAAACAGCATCCCTGGCAAGTTTAGCTGTTAAGAGAAATGGATCGACCTGTGTAGATTTTTCAGTGTTTCCAGGACGAACGACAAAGTACAAGCCAGCTTTCAAAGCTCCTATTCGTCCCATCCTTCTATTATTCAAAACCAAATCAGAAGCCTCCCTACTTCCATTTGAAATAGAAAAATAATATCGTAATTCCTCTAAGGTGAACACAGGATGTGTTTCTAAAAACACTAATATTTTCTTGTCGTTATTTGCCATTACCTTTTATTTATCGATATTTTCCGCGAGATAATGAAAGAATTGGCAAGTGTTACTTGCTAACTACCTCGATTTCTCGTATAAAACTACGAGATTTCGAGAATAATAGCAAGTAAAAGTCGTTTTATTTTAAGTAATAATAAATCAGAAAAGAAGTGCTGATGAAAATTCAAAAATTTATTACTTCCATAATGGCAATACTAAAAACGGGAGCACGGGGGATTTAATTCAGAAGGATTAAGATATATCATTTTCATGGAATTGGGGGCAGTTCCACATCTTTTTCGTTATAGAGTTATACCTATTGGTATGCTATTGGTGTCCTATTGGCATTCTATTGGCATTATGAGTCGTGTAAGTTATATGGAGGATAGGTAACCGGAATAGGGAGAAGTAGTTGCAGATGTAATACTGAATATTGCTGTTTAGATACGAGAATTAATATTAAGGGTGGGTGATAACTGTTTATAGAATAAGAGGGTTTCTTTATTTACATGAATAATAATGTAATAATTATATTATGAGATTCCCGCCTCCGCGGGAATGACTAAGTATTTAGCTATAGAGAGTCCATTTTAGTCCAGAGCTTTTTAGCTGCCACATTGGATTTGGCGTAAATTTCTTCTGTATCGAAGGGGAAAGCAAGGTTTTCATAGACTATTTTGCCGTTTACGATGACTGTTTCCACATCATGGGATTCCATTCCGAAGATCATATGTCCCTGCAGGTTTTCACTTAATAAAGGTGTGGGAGCATTGTAGTCGTATATAACGAGATCGGCTGCAAATCCCTTTTCAATCCTTCCGAATTTCGCACCAAAATAGCGGCTTAGTATGCTATTACCGTTGTCCAGCATTTTAAAGACATCATCCATAGAAATCTTACCTTTGGCATCGGCATTCTTGAAGAAGGCGAACTTCATTTCGTCGAACATATTGGAGCCGATACCATCGGTACCGAGAGCGGCGTTCTTTACCTGATTTAATTTGTGCATATAGCCAACGGAGTTGTTCATATTGGAACGTGTGTTATGAACAAGGAATGCATCGTGGACATTAATGATGTTAATATCATTATCGTTAAGATAGACACCGTGGACAAGAATGGCTTTGTCATTTAGGAGATTGGCATCTTCCAGACGCTGCATGATATCCTTTTCGAAATGATGATGAGAATAGGAGACATCGTATTGATCCTCAGCCACATGGAAATGAATGCCTTTGTTAGTGCCTTCTAATTTTTCGGAAATGAGTTTGAGAACATGGTCGTTTAGGGTGAAGGGAGCATGTCCGCCAAATGCTGCTTCGACCAAATGATGTGAAGGATTATTCTTTTTTTCTTTATTAACCTGATTTATAAATTCGACAGATTCGTCGACACCTTCCATCATACCAACTTCGCCATTGCGGTCGGTAACTTCGTAAGCAAGAATTCCACGTAAGCCAACCTCTTCAAAACTTTTCTTCAGGAGATTGAGCGATCCTTTTATAAAGGAGGGAGAGGCGTTATGATCTATAACGGAAGTTGTGCCGGACTTGATAGCTTCGAGGGCACCTGTCAATCCACTATAATAAAGGGATTCCTCATCGAGGGCTCTATCCAGGCGCCACCATAAATTCTGAAGCACACTGATAAAATCGCCAGAGGGTTTTATTTTTGCCATAATGCCGCGGGAAAGCATTGAGTAAAAGTGGTTGTGTGAACAGACGATTCCCGGAGAGACCAACTTCCCTTTGAGGTCAATTACTTTACCGGCTTTATACTTTGAGGATATCCCTTTGCCTACTTCGGTAATTAGATTATTATCAATGACGATATCAACATCCTGCGTAACAGCGGAGGGATGGAAGTTAATCAGAGTAGCATTTTTTAGTATCAACATTAGACTGTCTTTCCTTTTTAAGCTGTAATATAATAGCCGTAATTATTTTTTACTGTTAAGATTAGTTCGTATAACATATCATAATTATCCAACTTGTTGAAATCAAAAGTAGAATCCGACTCATTGCCATCCTTATCCATTTTTAAAATGCCGGTGTTGCCGCGGAAGCGGATTTTAATTGTGCTTACCGGAGCGTTGTTTAAGAAAACAAACCCATCGTTCTTGCCTTCATCAAATTCATATTCATTTTCATAGAGAGTTGTTTTTTCTTTATATGGAGCGCCGTTGTAGGGGCAGAAAGTTTCACAGTTTCCGCAATCGTTACAGAATGAATCGATGTGAAGAATCTGGAACTTATCTGCAAACAATCCGTTAGCGCCAGTATAGACAGTTAGGTTTGCACGGTTAGGACAAACCTCAACGCATTTATTGCATATAAGATCGCAGTCGAGGCACCGTTCAGCTTCCACACGAAGGTTCTCGCGCACATGAGCAAGGATGTCTCCTCTTCTAAAGCGGATATCCTGATATCTGCCATCTTTCTTAAAATATGAATCGGCATCGACTGCTACGACTTTCATCTCTTCCCTTCTGATGATAGTTTCGGCTACTTTTTTACCGTCAGCAACTGATTCAATGATAGTGGAAGGACCTCTTAACGCATCGCCACCAATAAATACATTCTTAACGGCAGTTTCGTTTGTTTCGCGATTTACCTGAACTTTTTTATTATCCAAAGGAATCTGATTCTGTTTTAGGTATTCGGTATCAACCAATTCTCCGATGGCAGAAATGACAGTATCAATCTTTAGTGTTTCGAATTCGTTATCGATAGGAACAACTTTCCGGCGACCATCTGCACCGGCTTCAGCAAGCTGCATCTTCTGACATTTCAAATTGCCGTTTGCATATTCAACGGGAAGAATTAGTTCCCTGAAGATAACACCTTCATGCACGGACTCATGAAATTCATCTTTATCTGCGGGCATAAATTCTTTAGTTCTACGGTAGAGGATATAGACTTTTTCGACCCCGGGGGTGCGGAGGGAAGCACGAGCACAGTCCATAGCCGAACTGCCTGCGCCAATGACGGCTACAGTTTTACCGAGAGACATTTTTTCGTTATTATGATATTTCATTAAAAACTGAATGGCGTTCATGACCTTATCCTGATCACCCTGAAGCTGTATAGTATTTGGATGACCTGCACCGATAGCGAGGAAAATATATTTGAATCCTTTATCCTGCAATTCCTGTACTGATACTTTTTTCTTTAAGTCCAGTTCGAACTTTACACCATGGAGTTTAATGAACTCAATATCTTTATCTACAGCAGACTGAGGAAGGCGGAATTCAGGGATAGCAAATCTTGCAACCCCACCGGCTTCATGGCTTTTATCGAAGACGGTGACATCGAATCCCGCTTTGGCGAGGAAGTAACCGGCGGCAAGACCTGCGGGTCCTGATCCAACAACGGCTGCCTTAACACCATTAATTTTTCCTGTTGGTTTATACTGATCGAAATAATTGTCGTAGCCATTTTTAGCTGCGATAAGTTTCAGGTCGCGTATAAGGAGAGGGTTTTCATAATCCTGACGGGTACACTTGAATTGACATTGATGATCGCAGATATATCCAGTAATAAACGGAAGCGGGTTTGTTGATACTATCAAATTAAAAGCATCATTATATCTTTCCTCTTCAACAAGCTTAATGTACTGGGGGATATCCTGATGAACGGAACATGTTGTAACACATGGTGCGGTATAGCAATCGAACACAGGAAGGGTTTCTCCTGTTTTCATTGATTTTGTTTCCCTTCTTTCTTTAGAATACTCAAAATTGATAAGGGAATCTTTTGCGATTGCTTTTAATTTTGCTACATCGAGTTTGCCACGACCAGACCTGGTTTTGGAGGGAAGGACAGATTGTGCGACATTGCTAGAATCTATTTTCTCTGCCATCTGTTTTAATCTTGTATAGCCAGCGGGCTTGAGAAGATCGGTTACCAAAGTTACGGGATATATTCCTGTTGATAGTATTTCAGTAATATTAAGTAATGTTGCTCCGCCTGAAAAAGAAACATTCAGGTCGCCCTTGAATTCATCAGCAAGGAGGGCGGCAAGGTTTGCAGTAACCGGAAAGAGGGATCTTCCGGACATATACATCTGATCGCCGGGCATGGTTTGTTTTTTATTATTCAATCCAAGCGTGTTGGAAAGCTTAACACCAAAGTCCAAGTGATTTGCTTTAGCTACTTCCTTTAATCTTTTTAACATAGGGACAGCATCAGAGTACTGGAGATCGTGATCGAAGGAAGCAGGATCAAGATCAAGATATTTAAAGCCCTGCGAGAAGAGGATATTTTTTACTCTATCGAAACCCACGAGAGTAGGATTAAGCTTTACATAGGTATTTAATTTCTTTTCAGTGATAAGATATTTAACGATTGACTCGATTTCTTTAGGAGGACAGCCGTGCATTGTGGACAGAGTTACCGAACAGGAGAGATTAGGGGATATATTCTTTATCTTACTTATCAGAGCAGGGATATCCTGAAGATCATAGTTTTTCCCTTTTTCATTTAAGAAACTTATCAGGGTTGATTTATAGGATTCGAATAGAGGATTATTGGAACTATCTTTTATATCCTCAATAAATTTATCCATGCGGGGAGTTTTAATTCCGGCGAGGTCATAGCCAACGCTCATATTAAAGATGAATCCCCTTTCATTGCCGGATGACAAGCCAAGGATTTCTTTTAGCAGGTGAAGGAGTATCCAAGCTTTAAGATATTCATCATAGGACTGTTCCAATTTCAGTTCCTGCGACCATTCAATATTATATCCTTCATCCTCGGCATCGATACAGGGACGACCGATTTCTAATTCATCAAGCTGCTGTACTGTTTTAAGTTCAAAAAATCTACCGCCGGTTATATAGGAAGCGATAATATTCTGGGTGAGCTGAGTATGAGGACCCGCAGCCGGCCCAATGGGTGATTCCATANNTCTGACATAAAGTAATCCTTTAGAAATAAAATGTAAATCGGCAGAAAAGCTAATTATATTCTACATGATAAATAAGACAAATCAAGAGGTACAACATAAAAAAAATAATATTAAAATACTGTCCTATTCTATAAGAAAATTCGTATATTTTTTTCTTATATTTACAAACGATTTTTCAAAAAATATACTATTACACAGGATTTATAACAATATAGGAATCAGGAATGCAGTTAGCAAAAACAATATATGACCTGGCATATAAGTACCAGGATTATACCGCACAGAATTTATCCAAACTAATCCAGCAGAAATCATTAAGCACCAAAGAAAAGGGTGTTGCTGAAGCGCTTAAGGGAATGATGATTGAGGCTGGCTTTGATGAAGCAAGAATTGACGGATTAGGCAATGTTATAGGAAGAATAGGAAACGGGAAGAAAGTAATTGCTCTAGACGGTCATATTGATACTGTGGATATTGGCAACCTGGATAACTGGCACTTCGATCCTATTGCAGGAGAAGTGAAGGATGGGTTTGTTCATGGCAGAGGTTCGGTAGATCAGAAAGGAGGTCCCGCTGCATTTATAACCGCTGGTAGAATTCTGAAAGAGATAGGTCTGCAGAATGATGTAACCGTTTATTTTACAGGCACAGTAATGGAAGAAGACTGCGATGGTCTTTGCTGGAAATACATTGTTGAAGAAGATAAGATAAAACCTGACTGTGTTGTAGTTACTGAGCCAACGAATTTAAACATTTACCGCGGGCACAGAGGAAGGATGGAGATAGAGGTAAGTTTTTATGGAGTGTCTGCACACGGTTCTGCACCGGAGCGTGGAAAGAATGCTATATATATGGCTTCGCGAGCATGCCTTGAAATTGAGAAGCTTAATGAACGCTTAGCTACGGATGAATTTTTAGGGAGAGGATCTGCGGCTTTATCAGAATTTATATCATCGAGTCCATCGCTATGCGCAGTATCTGATTTTGCAAAAATCCATATTGACAGAAGATTAACCTGGAAAGAGGATAAGGAGCTTGCGCTGAACCAGATTAGAGAAATTGTAAAAGATTATAATGCTAAAGTAGTACTTCTTGATTATAAGGAGAAAGGATTTACCGGAAAAGAATATGGTATGGAGAAGTATTATCCTACATGGAAACTTGAGGAGAACCATCCTGCGATAGTAGCGGGAGTAGATAGTTATAAACAATTATTCGGAGCTAAGCCGGTAGTTGATAAATGGACATTCTCGACCAATGGTGTTGTTATAAATGGTGTTTATGGAATTCCAGTGATTGGATTTGGTCCCGGCAATGAAGTACTTGCCCATGCACCTGATGAAAAGGTGCCAGTAGAAGACTTAGTTAAAGCGTCGGCATTTTATGCGATGTTCTGTCAGACGTTTTAATGATTGATCTGCGGCGGTTGTGACAGCAGAATAATGTTAGCAAAATCATTTAAGAATAAAATATATAAAGGAATAAATTATGGTTTCTGATCTTTTCAAAAAAAACTTTATAACTGAGGATTCCTGGACAAAGCAGGAACTTGATACAGTATTCGAAGTGGCATTCGATCTTAAGAAGAAATTTGCATTAGGGGAACCCCATAGATTATTAAGGGATAAAACTCTTTTTATGATCTTTTTCGAGCAGTCGACCAGAACACGTAACTCGATGGAAGCGGGAATGACACAGCTTGGCGGGCATGCGCATGATCTAACTGCAGATAAGATGCAGATTTCGCATGGAGAGGCACCAAAGGATACTGCAATTATTCTATCAAGAATGGGACATGGAATTGCATGCAGAAATTGTTTTTATGGTGTAGGAAATAAATACTTAGAAGAGATGGCTGCAAATGCTACAGTTCCGGTAATGTCATTGCAGGATGATATTTATCATCCTATGCAGGGACTTGCAGATCTTATGACAATATTTGAGCACTTCGATAAGAACCCCAAAGGATTGAAAGTAACAGTATCATGGGCATATGCAGATACACACAGCAAGCCTTTATCAGTTCCACAGACACAAATTCTACTTTTCCCAAGATATGGAATTGATGTTACAGTTGCACATCCTAAGGAATTTCCATTAAGCAAGAACATTATTGATAAAGCCCAAAAGAATGCAAAAGAAGGAGGTGGATCACTTAAGTTTACCAATAATATGGACGAAGCTTTTGAAGGAGCTCAGATTGTAATTCCCAAGAACTGGGGCGGCTTTGGTGCATATGATGTAGACCATTATTTACAGAATGAAGACGAATGCAAGAAGGAAATGAAATCTAACCTTAGTAAATACAAGAGCTGGATCTGTAATGACAAGAGAATTAAGCTTGCAGATAAGAGAGTAAAACTTATGCATGCATTACCAGCTGACAGAGGAAATGAAGTTACAAATGAGATACTTGATAACCCTGATATTTCAATTGTGTTTGATGAAGCTGAAAACAGACTCCATACTGCTAAAGCAGTTATGGGCTTAACAATGTAAGAGACGCATAATGCCCAAGACCGGTTTCAAATATAAATGTAAAGACTGCGGTAAGGTTTATGAAATAAATAATACTCTTATGCTATGCCCTTACTGCAAAGAGGAAAGTCTTGAAGGCAAACCATTAAAGGGAGTGCTAGAAGTAGTGCTCCCCTCTTATTTGAGAAATCTGAAAGTTGAGTTTGGTAATTTTGATATTCATGATTATCTGCCCATCGAGAAAGAGTACTTCCCTTCCATACCGGTCGGGAACACACCTTTGATAAAATCAGAGAACCTTAACAACAAAATTGGTTACCAAGAGTTGTATATTAAATTCGACGGTACAAATCCAACCGGATCATATAAGGATCGTGCTTCATACCTGGTTTCTGCATTTGCAAAGAAGTTCGGATTGGAAGAGATAGTACTTGCTTCCACAGGAAATGCGGCATCATCGATGGCGGGTATAGGGGCAGCGGCAGGACAAAAAATATTTATATTTGTTCCATCAACTGCTCCGCGGGCAAAGCTGATACAGTGCTTGCAATACGGGGCTACATTGATTCCTATCAAAGGGAATTATGATAAGGCGTTTGATTTATCTTTACAATTCTCTGAGATTACAGGTTACCTGAACAGAAATACTGCTTATAACCCAATGACAATTGAAGGGAAGAAAACATCTTCATTTGAAATGACGGCACAGTTAAAGAAGCATATAGATTATGTTTTTGTGCCTGTAGGGGACGGTGTTGTTCTGAGCGGAGTAATCAAGGGGTTTAATGATCTAAAGTATCTTGGACTTATCAGGAGGATACCCAAGATAATAGGAGTGCAGTCGGATAAGAGTAAATTCATATATGAGGCATTCAAGAACGGTAATTTCGATTTAAGTTATAAAGCAACGACAATTGCGGATTCGATTTCTGTGGATGTAGCACGGAATGGATACAGCGCAGTATATGACATTAGAAATATAAACGGAGATATTATCACGGTAACTGATGAAGAGATATTATCTGCCCAAAGATATATATCAATGAATACAGGAATATTCTGCGAACCATCTTCAGCAGCTGCTGCGGCAGGATTCTTAAAGACCAAGGACTACCTTCAACGTGAAAGCACTGTTGTGCTTCTACTAAGCGGGCATGGATTAAAGGATATTGAATCTGCATCAAAGATTGTAGATTTTCCTGAGACATATGAGACGGATATAAACCAGATAATGAAAAGACTGAAGATATAAATTGAATACAGATAAAAAATATTCAGGCATTCTGCTTGCAGCGGGTAATTCATCGAGGATGAGTTCATGGAAGCCAGCGGCAATACTAGAAGATAAGCCTCTTTTAACTTATTCACTTAAAACAATTTCAGATGTTTGCAGTGACGTAGTTGTTGTGGGGGGATATAATATAAGGGAATTGACTTCGCTGGTTAACGATAATGCGGACTGTTTCCATTCGAATATTACCTGTGTTGAAAATAAGAATTATGAATCCGGAATGTTCTCCTCAGTTAAAACAGGAATTTCACATACAAGAAGTGATAATGTTTTTATTGCGTTAGCAGACATGCCTTTTATTTCAGCGGTAACATACCAGCAACTGATAGATTTTTCTGAAAGTGGACCACAATCTGATGAAGTGATATATCCGGCAATAATAAATTCAGTGGCGTCAAATAAAATTAAAAAGGGACATCCGATACTTATTAAAAAGAGAGTAAAGGAAAGAATTATTAGAGAAACCAAAGATGTAATATTAAGAGATATCTTAAAAGAGTTTGAGGGGAGAGAGTGCTTAGTTAGCGATACCGGAATAGTTTTCGATATTGATACAGAGGACGATTATGAGAGAGCAAAAAATTATTATTCATACCTTAAGAACAAATAGGAAACCTAAATGATCAACCTGACAAAAAATGACAAAACAAGAAAGAACAACTTAAAGAGATGCAGAGAAAAAGGGATCGTTATTCCAACCCTGGAACAGATGAAAGATCCTAATAAGATTCCTGCCGAAGTAAATGAAAAATTGAAGAATGTCGGCTTATGGGATATTAATCCTTTGAACTTATTCAGGATAACATGGAAGAATGAACCAAAGGAAAAGGGAGGATTATTTGGAAATGTAAATTTTATTGAGTTCCCGTCAGAGCTAACAGGAGTAAAGGCAAGAATAATTGGAATAGCCGGCAGGTGGTTTCCGACCGGAGCGCACAAGGTTGGAGCTACATTCGGATGTTTAGTGCCATCTTTAGTTACAGGGAATTTTGATTCAACTACACAAAAGGCAGTGTGGCCATCTACGGGTAATTATTGCAGAGGCGGAGCTTTTAATTCAGCTTTATTAGGATGTGACTCCATAGCCATTCTTCCTGAAGAAATGAGTAAAGAAAGATTTGAATGGTTAAAATCGTTGGCAGGAGAAGTTATTGCTACTCCAGGATGTGAAAGTAATGTTAAGGAAATATTTGACAAATGCTGGGAACTCCGACGGACAAGAAATGATATAATGATCTTCAACCAGTTTGACGAATTTGGCAATTACCTCTGGCATTATGAAGTTACTGCCAATGCAATTGTAGAGATCTTTGAACAATTAAAAACTTCGAATAAGAAATTAAGTATGGAGGGTTATGTTTCTTCAACTGGTTCTGCTGGAACAATTGCGGCAGGAGATTATCTTAAGAAGAAATATCCATCATGTAAAATCGCTGGTGCTGAAGCCTTGCAGTGCCCCACACTATTACGAAATGGTTTCGGCGGACATAGGATAGAAGGGATCGGCGATAAGCATATTCCGTGGATACATAATGTTAAAAATACGGACATGATAATTGATATTGATGATAATGACTGTATAGAAGTTATGAGATTATTCAATGAAGAGGAAGGGAAAAAATACCTACATAACAATGGATTGGATGAAAAATTTGTTGCAGCTCTTAATACTGCCGGCATCTCAGGGATAGCAAATGTACTTGCTGCTATTAAAATGTCGAAATATTACGAATTAAATGAGAACAATGTGATATTTACAATACTTACTGATTCAATGGATCTTTACGGTTCCCGATTGACAGAAGAGAACGAAAAACAAGGGAAGTATTCACACGATAACGCAGTAAAATCTTTCCACAAATCTATTATGGGAGCTAGCACAGCAGATATGCTTGAACTTGATTATTATGCAAAGAAAAGAATTCATAACCTGAAGTATTTCACATGGATTGAGCAACAGGGTAAAGATCTTTCTGAATTAAATGCTCAATGGTATGATGAAGAATACTGGACTAAGATAGCTGCTCAGGCACCAGAAATTGATAAACTTATATCTGAATTTAATAAGGATTTGAAATAATATGATTGATCTGTTCCGTCAATTATCTGAAAGGATTAAAGAGAATAGACCTTCGATCCTGATTACCATTACCAGGACAAAAGGAGCAACACCTGGAAAGACCGGGTTTAAAATCCTAATAGGTGAACAAGGCAGAATTGCCGGAACTATAGGGGGTGGGGCTGTTGAGTTTCATGCGATAGACAAATGTAAAGAACTTATTAAAAGTAAGTTTACATATTATAATGAAATCATACAACTTGTTGATAATGATAAAGGGCAAGAAGAAAAGGTCAATCTTAAAAAGGAAAATGCACCTGCTATATCAGGAGCAACTAAGATAGTTCTTCCTGCATGGTGCGGCGGCGAAGTTGAGCTGTTTTATGAGATTTACAGGAACCAAAACATTTTATATATTTTCGGTGCCGGACATGTTGGTGCGGCAGTTTCTGATCTTGCAATAAGACAGGGATTTTATGTCGAATTATTTGATAACAGGAAGGATATACTCGATGCACTGTCTGAAAATTCATATTCTCAAAAACATTTAACCGAATACCCCCCTGCCCCATTTAGTCATCAATTAAATAATAATGGATCTGTTTTAATAGTTACACAATCACACAGGCATGATCTTCCTGTGCTGGATTTTCTACTTAAAAACTATCCCGATATAAAATATATAGGCATGATAGGTTCAAAATTAAAAGTCAAAGAATGTATTTTATCCCTTAAAGAAAAGTACGGAAAGGATATTTCTTTTGATAATCTATATGCACCTGTAGGAATTGATTTGGGGGGAGATTCTCCTGTTGACATTTCACTTGCAATAATAGCTGAACTATTTGCAGTAATAAACAATAAGCAGGCAACACATTTACGCCTTAATTATTCTGAAATAGGGAAATGAAAGTAAAGGTTGAATTACTGGGACTACTTCATATAAAGGGATTTAAGAATAACAATTACATTGAGGTTAAAGACGATTCCACAATTTCAGATATTTATAATGAATTAAATATTCTCAAGGATCACCAGAAATTTATTATTCCTTTTATAAACGGCAAGGAAGTGCGAAAAAGTGTGATGGTTAATGACGGTGATACTGTTAAAATATTCCTTCCTACGGGCGGAGGATAGTTGGTGAATAAAATTGATTCCTCCTTTTATGATCAGATTACAGCAAGGAATTCTGCTGATATAAAAGAGAAAATCAAGCAGGCAGTTGTAGGAATAGCAGGATGCGGAGGATTAGGATCAAATGCCGCAATAGCATTAGCCAGAATAGGGGTAAAGAAATTAGTTATAACTGACTTTGATAAAGTTGAACCATCCAATCTTAACCGCCAGCAATTTTTTATATCAGATATAGGGAAGAATAAGACTGATGCACTTGCGTCATTTATAAACAAAGTAAACCCATTTATTACAGTGGAAAAGCACGTTCTCAAACTTTCACTTAAGAACATTTTTAATATTTACAAAGATTGTCCAATAATAATTGAAGCCTTTGATAAAGTTTCTGAGAAGGCGATGATAGTAGAAGCCTTCGGCGACAAAAGATTCAAGAATAAGTTTCTGATTACAGCATCAGGATTAGCGGGATATTCGTCTTCAAACCTGATTAAGACGAATAAGTTAAGCAAAAACATATTTATCTGCGGAGACAACAAGAATGAGGGGAATGAAAAGAACGGACTTATGGCTCCCCGCGTTATCATTGCCGCAGGGCACCAGGCAAATATGGCGGTTGATTTAATAAGTAAGATTTATTAATAATATTACTCTGTACTTTTCTTGTCGCAAGAAAAGTACCAAAAGAAACACGGCTACAAATAATTCCGCTAAAAATTTATTACGCTCCACTGCGAAGAATTAACTCGCCTGCGGCTCAAACAGAATTCTTCGCTTAACGTTACGCTACATAAATTTTCTAAACGCAAATTATTTGATGCCGTTAAATATGAGCCAAATAAGAACAAACAGCATTTCCCGCTATTTACTCCATTACATAAATTTTCTTTACGCATTTTATTTAAGGTCGTAAATACGAGCCAAACTAATACAATATAAGAACCAAGCCAAAACCAAATAAGGATATTCCATTCCGCTGATTTTATATGATGCAAAATATTTAATTCAGTTTAATACGAACCAAATAATAACGATAATCATTTACTTACTATATAGTCGACAAAGAGTTAGGCTTGTTTACTAAGTGCTTGTACTCTGCGGCGTCCATATTTTTGCGGAGTTTATCGGCAGTTTACCAGAGTTTTTTTTCGAGGGATTCTTCAGGACAGGAAGAAGTCTATTGGAAATCAATCAAGTCTAATTTTAGAGGTCTATAATTTTGTTAATATCCTGAGTTATATTCTTATTGAATTTTTCCCAGGGAATAGATTTGCCATAACCCAAGAATTATTTCTGTCAATGAGATTTCCATTTTGAATAGGGTATCTACCATCAGTTCTTTAGCACCAATTAGGTTGTGGCATTTTTAATATGTATTAATATTTCGGCAACTAGGTCATTAACATTTAGCGAACTATCATGTTCCTCGCGCCACATAGCTATAAAGTCAGCCTCTTTGGTAATAGTTATAATTTCTGCGTTTTTAATTAACCTATAAAATGTATCTGTGTTTTTAGGATGAATACTTTGCGTTGTGTGAAAATAGTCGAGATCTATATCCAGAATGTATTTGTTTGAAAATTTACCGTTCTTAATTAGCGACGGACTCATCTGTCCCATAATGTCTAATTGATCGTTTAGAAATATTGATTCTATGCATTGATTAAAGTGTGGAATTACACATCTATCAACATGTGGACCTGGACAACCGACAAAACAGTTATTTTCCGGGATATAAATATCAGCATCTGGATATGTATAAGGTCTAATTGGTATTGGAATCGAAGTATTGAAATTCCCCAATTGTGGGGAGAAAGCCGCTGTATATTTTGTTTGTTCATTTGATAATGGTTGATCATTCTGATATTTATAAGCAATAATAAAAAACTTATAAATAATGTCTGCTCTCAATGCTGTTTCAATATGTTCATCATTTCTTAGATTAGGTATAGCATTCTCTATAGTTTTAATATTATTAAAATCCATTTTATTGATTTCCACTATTGCTATCTGGGGATCATAGTTACCTTGGCTATCTTTTGCAAAACGTTGGAATGGTACGTAAATATCGGTATGATGATCTAAACTTAGAACTAATAATTCATTATTCTTAATCCCCTGTCTTAACTGAGCCCAAGGTATTAAATTGTGGTGATGTTTTTCAGTTATATAGACTTTTTTAGAATTGATTATTTTTTTAGTTACCATATTTCTTTTTTGCCACCATATTTTAATATATCTACAAATCATAGACTCTATTAATTAGTTAAGGTAAGATAACAGATAATATCTGATTCAATTTATCACTATTATTTAATATTTTTCCATTAATTAAATTATCCTTATTCTTTATTCCCTATTCAATAAATTAGGGTAATAATGCAAATGTCTATTGCTTAGTTTTCCTTCAAATAATTATCCAATTTTCCCTAATAAATGTGCTCTATAAGAAGAAAAATGATTATGTACATCATTATGAAAATTGGGATCTTTTAATTCGAACATTTTTGGCGTATGCCCGAGACTTCCGTCTGATTTCAAAAAATCATGCCCGTTAATATCTTTTATATTATGGCCTATATGTTTGTTGTTGGAATCATAATAGTCACTGTGATGTGTAAAAGGATCTTTCACCGCATGTCCGGTGGAATGACCTTCGTTGCCAAAGTAGTGTTTGTCTCCAAACATATCTTTTTGAGTATACCCACTCAAATGACCATCATGGTCAAAATGTGGATTGAATTGAAAATCGTGAAACACATCTGACATAAATAACTCCTTTATAATTATAAAAGACAATAAAAATGTTTTAACCCCAATTAATTTTTTTCTTACATTTCGGACAATAAACCTCATTACCTTCTAATGGATTTTCACATTCTCCACATGTGTAACTTTTATCTTGTGTTGAATTGCTACTGCTGTCACTATCAAGTGAAGCAAAGAACCAAATGATCCCTACAACAATAATGATAATAAATAAAAAAGGCATAGCTACCTCCTAACTCCATTAATTTGACGGTTTAATTCGTTTATTGCATTTATAGCATTCTCGTTTCCTTGATCTGCGGCTTTTTCATACCAAAACCATGCTTGATTGACATCAGAAATAACTCCTAATCCATTTTCATAAATATATCCCAAGCAATACTGTGAGTCAGAATATCCTTGCTCAGCGGAAGCCATAAAATATTTAAATGCTAAAGTTAAATCCTTTGAGCATCCCGTGCCATTAAAGTATCTTTCGGCTAAATTAAATTGTGCAATCATATTTCCGTGATCAGCAGCCGACTCAAAATATTTAAATGCTGCTTTATCATCTTTATATACGCCCCAACCTTCAGAATAGAACCTTCCCAACATGTTTTGAGCGTCATAATCATCTTGCTCGGCGCTAAGTTTGAAAAGTCTAAAAGCTTCTTGCTCATTTTTATTTACTACATCTCCGTTTAAGTAAAATGTCGCAAGGTAATACTGAGCAATATGATGACCTTGTTCGGAGGCTTTTTTATACCATTTGATACACTCAGATAAATTTTCTTTAGTCCCTATACCTTTCAAATATAAATAACCCATACTACATTGCGCTATTACGAGATCTTGTTCGGTTGCTTTTTTAATCCATTCAAATGCTTTATCTTGATTTTTTTTTATACCCCAACCATTTAAGAAACACAGTCCTAGCATATGTTGAGCATCACTTACTCCTTGATTTGCCGCTTTTGTTAGAAGACCAAACGCTTTTTGTTTATTAGTGTCTAATTCATCATCTTCTAAATATATCTTACCGAGTAAATAGTGGACTGTGGAATTATTTGAGTCAGCTACTCTTAACAAATATTTTAACGCCTCTTTTGGGTTAGATTCCGATAATATAACTCCAAGATCGATTAGAGCATTTGGAATATTTAAATCTGCCAGTTCCTTATAAAGACGCATGCCCTCTTCAAAGCTACCTTCATAATTTGTCAACTTGCTTGCTAATATATACTTGGCATCTAAGTTCCCTTTTTCTGATGATATTTTATAAAGCCGAATAGCCTCTTGATCGTTTTTCTTAATGCCGCAGCCTTGACTGTAACATTCTGCTAAAGCGTTTATACCAATTGTGAAACCTTCATCATAAATATTTTTTAATAGTTGAAATTTTTTGTTTTCGTTTTTTGCAACTCCCTGTCCTTCTCCATAACAGTTCGCTAATATAAAATCTGCCCAATAATTTCTTCCTTCAAATGGCGACAATAAGCTAAAGACTTTATTCACATTATTATTATCCGGATTATCGCGGTAATATAGGGCTAGAAGTAACTTAGCAAAAAAGAAATTTTCTCTTGAATATTTTAACAATAAATCTACACCTTCATTTAACTTAATTTTATCTGGGTGCTCTAAAAGAAAACTTATTAAAGAGATTGGAAATATTTGATTTTCAAATTCCACGCTACTTCGATAATGATATTCAGCTTTTATTAAATCTTTTTCAATACCTTTGCCCTCCTTATAGCATTCTGCAAGGCTAGAATATATAGAGTAATTTCCATTATCAACTGCATTTTTTAATATTGAAAATCCAACCTCGGGGTTTTTTAATGTATTTATTCCTTCAAAATATTGTTCTGCAATTGCTTCAGGTTCATTATTTATAACAGCCATCTGGAGATATTGTATATAAAGCTCATTATTAGTTTCACATATTAAACCAGTTTTATAATGTGTAGACAGATCATATTGAGCTTCACCGGATCCATTGTTCGCGGCTAACTTGAGATAATCAAATGCTATATTGAAATAACCCTCTACTAAAGAATATCTTATTGATAACACATATTGAGCCTTAGGGTCGCCACTATCAGCTAACACTTTTAAATTTTCGATATCTAATTTATAATAATAATTTTCATCAACATTTTTTTTATTAGCAATTTCGGTTATGACGTCCAATATTTCATCACCGATCAAGTTGTTTTTATATCTATTCCTTAATCCTGAAATATCAATTTTTCTTTTATCCCAATCCTTAATAAGCTCCCATTCAGTTAGGTTTTTTCGTCGATCTTCAGATAGCGTGTTAAATTCTTCATTAATATCCCCCACATAAAGAAGATCAATTGGAATATTGCTTATTTGAGTTTTAATCTCTTTTTTAACTTCTTTTTCAATTAACCGGCACTCTAACTCCGGTTTAACCTCTTTAATATTTATTAAAATATTTAGTTTGTTGAAATATTTAGTTAATTTCTTTAGAAAATTTATACTTGTAGCAGTTACATTACTGTGGAGGAAGTAATATATTATGGCAAAATTCCGATGGTTATTTTGTAAATAATTTTCAAGATGCTTTTGATGTTGTGGATTAGTAGAATTTATTCCTGGTGTATCCCAGAATATTAGTCCTTCTTTTAATAGCGGATGTGTTGGAATAGTAATTTCAGCATATTCAAACAAAGTCCAATCTTTAGGTATTTCAGAAAACTTATCCAATCCTCTTAAATTCTTTTGATTTGGCTCTCTTAACCAAACACCGGCAGGACTTCCACCATGAATTTTTATTATTGGCATATCGGTCGATTCAAGTCTTTCAGGTAATATGGATACACCGAGAATCATGTTTATAAATGCTGACTTACCTGTGCTGAATTCACCTAAAAGTAATATTTCTTTTGACATAGTTTAAATATACCTTAGTTCGTTATAGGCTTTGTTAAATTATTATATTTTTTTATTAGGTAAATAATGTGAAATATTTCTTTACCTTTTTAATTCATGCTGCTTGTTGAACTCACTTAATAACTTTACTGCGTCTTCATTTCCTTGAGCCGCTGCTTTTTCATACCAATACAACGCCTTATTTGCATTGATAGAAACCCCAACACCTTTTTGATAACACAAACCTATCAAAGCTTGGGCTTCTGCATTTTCATGCTGTGCAGATTTATTTATCCACTCGAATGCTATCCGATTATCTTTCTGTGTTCCTTCCCCAAGACGGTACATAAACCCCATTGCATATTCGGCATCTGCATTACCTTGTTCGGCCGATTTAGTGTACCATTCTATTGCTTTTTGGTAATCCTTCTTAACTCCTAACCCATAATCGTACAAATTTCCCAATACATATTGAGCTTCTGCGTTACCTTGTTCGGCTGGATTAGATAACCACTCAAATGCTTTTCGATAATCATTCTGTGGACTTTCTTTATTCCAATAAATAAACCCTAATTGTAATGGAGCATTTGAATTACCTTGCTTGGCTGATTTGGTAAACCACTCTATCGCTTTCAGGTCATCCTGTTTTATCCCTTCCCCATTAGCGTACAATAACCCTAATCCATATTGGCCATTTGGATCACCTTGTTCGGCTGATTTTGAGAACCACTCTAATGCTTTTTTATAATCGTGCCTTACTCCTTCTCCATAATAGTACATTGCCCCCAATGAATGTTGAGCTGCCGCATCGTTTTTTTCGGCAGATTTAGTAAACCAGTCTAATGCTTTTTTATAATCTTGCTTTACTCCTGTTCCTTCTTCGTAAATAAAGCCCAACGAGAATTGAGCACTTGAATTATCTTGTTCGGCTGATTTTGTGTACCACTCAACAGCTAATTTATAATCCTGTCTTACTCCTAACCCATCCTCGTACATCATGCCCAATGCTGATTGAGCATCTGAGTTACCTTGCTCGGCTGCTTCTGTAAACCACTCTAATGCTTTTTTATAATCTTGCTTTATTCCCAATCCAGAATGGTACATAACTCCCAATGCAAGTTGAGATTCTGCGTTACCTTGATCCGCTGATTTTGTCAACCATTCTAATGCTCTTTTATAATCTTGCTTAATTCCTATTACTCCTAATCCGTTTATGTACATATCACCTAATTCATATTGAGCATTTGCATTTCCTAACTCGGCTGACTTATTGTACCATTCAACAGCTAATTTATAATCCTTCTTAACCCCCTGACCCTTCTGATAAGCATTCCCAAGCAAATACTGAGCTTCAGCATTTCCAGACTCTGCCGCTTTAATAACTGATTCGATATCTTCAGGGGAAAATCCTACCTCTGATTCTTGGCCAAGTAGTTCTATAACCTCTATATTTTCTTCCCCAATTATTGTCGATCTATATTTTTCTTTAAGATTCTTAAAATCTATCCTTCTTTTATCCCAGTCTTTTAGCAATTCCCAATCTGATAAGTTAGCTTTCATTTGATCTGACAGAGTATTAAACTCCCCGCACATATCGCCAATATAAAGCAGTTCAACAGGAATATTTCCCAAATGAACTCTGACTGTTTTTTTAACTTCTTTCTCCATCAGCCTGCATTCATCTTCCAGTCTTTCTTCTTTTATATTCACCAGAATTACTAAATTATCCCAATAATTTCTGTATTTTTTTAGAAACTCAATACTTGGTTCGGTTATAGTTCCGTGAACAAAATAGTATACATAGCGGAATTTCTTTTTCTTACTAAGAAAATTTTCAAGATGCTTTTGATGATGGGGGTTAGTAGAATTTCTTCCTGGAGTATCCCAAAATATGAGTCCTTCTTTTAATAATGGATGTGTTGGAATAGTAATTTCAGCATATTCAAACAAAGTCCAATCTTTGGGTATATCAGAAAAATTGTCCAAAGCTTTTGGATTCTTCTGCTCAGGCTCTCTTAACCATAAACCAGCTGGACTACCACCATGAATTTTTATTACCGGCATGTCGGTGGACTCAAGTTTCTCAGGTAATATGGATACCCCCAAAAGCATATTTATAAATGCTGACTTACCGGTACTGAATTCTCCTAATAGCAATATCTCTTTTGACATAATTAAACGTTATTTAAATAATTATAAGCTTCGTTAATAAGTTGTGCTTTTCTATTCGCTAAATCTTGAAATTCTTTTGAAAGGTGAGCGAATTTATCCGGATGGTATTTTTTCATGATAAGCTTGCTTTATTTCTTCTTTTGTCGCTCCTCTTTTCACTCCGAGAATTTCATAATAATCATTAGGGCTCTCTTTGTAAGTTTGCCGAGAATTGGTTTGATGGTTCTTTGAATTATCTTTTCTTTTGTCTTGTTGGTAATCTTTCCGCCCAAAATTAGTTTCAAGTTTTCTGAATAATTCCGAGGTATCATTAGTTAGAGTCAAATATGAAAAGAGCAAAGAGAATAATTCCGAATTTTGATAAGAAATATTATTAGCTTCTTCCAAAAGGAAATAATATGGAGTATAATTCACATCACTATTATCAAGTGAGTTATCAGAAAAGACATCAGGGAAGAAATTTTTACAGTATTTCTTAAAAAGGGTTTTATTCTTTGTGGAAGAAATTAGTAATGCGAATTTTTGGAACACCCTGTCTTTATCTAAATTTTTTCTTAAACTCTCAGAATCAAGGATACAATTTATTTGCCGCAATAAAACCATCGAGAGTACTTCATAAATGTATTGCGAATTACTCCCTAGTGCCTGAGAAACTCCTCTGGATACGAGAGGTATAATTATCAAATCTTCTAAACCAAGCCCGCCTGTAAGAAATCCTGCGGTCCAACCAGCAAAACTGCCAAGTGAATCAGCGCGACGTCCTTTTAGGTTAAGTGATGAAAGAAGCGGAAAAACCTGCTCATACTCAAAAAAAGCATTCTGGGGCTGTTTATTGAGTAGCATTTTATCGGCTGAATCGAAAATGTTAAGAATAATATCCTTTGAGTCCATTTTATATTTCTCCTATACTCACTACAGCTGCGTTATACTCACTAATTTTTTGTTCTATAGTGGTTTTTTGTTCTTGTCTTTCTTTTTCAATTTCATCTATTTGTTTATTGATTTGTTCGTTTTGAGCGGTGAGGGCCTGGTCAATTTGTTTGTCAATTAAATCTTTTTGATAATTGATATTCTTTATGATTTCCTTTCTGAAGCTACTAAACCCTTCATGAAGGGAGGCAACTATCTGTGGTTTTAATTGTTCCCTTTGGTGCTGCTGCCATTTTTTCCGATAATTATTAAATAATGGATAAAGCAAGAATGCTATTGGGGCAAAGGCGGCTGCAACGAAATGTATTACAATCATGCTGGTAACAACCGCACCTGTTGATGAGAGTCCGAACTTAGAATCATCAGACAATATTGTATCTACCTGAGATTGATTCTGTTTGTGCATCTGAGTTGATAACCGCATATCGGTAAACTTAGTTACTGCAAATTGCACATCTTGAACTGCTTTTGCGACCCTGATACTAATTTCCTCTTGTATCGTTCTAAGAAATTCTTCAATTAACGGTTCGTTATTATTGCGCCAACCATCATATTTATATTTAATTTCCATCTCCAGATCTTTTAGCATAAGATTAACATCACTCCTCCCGGACGAAACTATTTCATTGGTTGTTTCCAATAATGCATTTAATAAGTTATTTAATGATTCTTCAATTTTATAAATAAGAGAGTCAAATTCCTGTTCTATCTGATTTTCAAGTTCATGGGTTTGTTCCTTAAATAATTTTAGATCGTTTTTCAGATCATTTTTCCGTTGTTGAAAACTCTCCTCAGGAATTGAAAGACCGCCGGCTTTTAACCTTATTATCTCTATAATTTGTGATTTAATTTTTTGAAAAACTGCATTGTACTGAATTTGAAGATTATCATATTTATCCGAACTTTCTATAAATTTATATAATGCATCAGCAAATATCTTAAATTTACTTTTATCAACTAATTCCTTGTCGTCATCTATAGTGCCTTCAAGGCAGTCAATAGCCGAAACAGAATAAAAAGAATTTATCTCATCATTTGTATTTTCCCTAAACCAATTTAAAGCATCTTTTACAGCCAATTCGGTATTTTCACCAAGCAGATCAATTTTATTCAATACGAAAAAAATGTTTTTTATTTTATTCCCCAGGATATGTTCCTTAAATACCTGTACATTAGATGAAGTAACAGGATGAATAGTAACATAGATTACAGCATCAGCTTCTGGTAAAAGTCCATAGGTAATGGCTACCCTTTGCTCATCTGTATCGTTTGTCCCGGGTGTATCAATAATTCGAATACTGTTTTTTAACAAAGGATTGTCTAAAAACACTTCTATATATTCAATCTCACTTAAAAGATTTCTGTTCTCGGCAATTAAGGATTTTAAAAATGATACCTCAAAAGAATGAGTTTTTCTTTCACCATTCTTCATAATTAATATTATCTCAGGACTTTCTGAATAAGCGATATAAGTAATTCTAGCCGTAGTGGGTTCAAGTTTAGTCGGGAGCAGGTCTATTCCAAGCAAAGCATTTATTAAAGTCGATTTACCGGATGTGAATTCACCGACTACTGCAATATCAAATGTAGTCTTGTTCATAACCCTGGTTAGAAAATCATAATTATTTAGTTGTAGATTCAGATTCTTTGTAATACCCTCAAGTTTGTTGGTTTTTATGGATAACTCTTTACGAATGTCGAGAATGTTCATAGTGTTTCTACCTCATTGAGCAGTTGAGTAAATAAATTGTTATTTTTATTCAGTTTATCAACAATTGAATTAATTTCATCCCTGTACTGTGAGAAGCTAAATTTTTCATTTTTTAGATTTTTTTTCTGTGCTGAATAGTAATCTGTAATGCTCTTCTTTTTTGTGTTAAGTATTTTATCCACCGTTTCTTCGACTGAATTGTAATAATAGTCCAATGAGGCTTGGTAATTATGTATAAGCATTTGTCGGGTATTATCTATTTCTTTTCTTAGTCCAATTTCATCAAATGTAACATTCTCAATCATTTTATTATCTGAATTGAATCCTTTACCGACCCGTCTCCCGGCAGCGGCTCCTGAAGCAGCCCCCAAAGGACCGCCCACAATAAAGCCCAAAAAACCACCTATTGCAGCCCCAATAAAATCACCGTCATTGTTCCCTTGAACAACTTCCTGCTTTTTTGTAAAATATTTTGCGGTATCTATACTTTTCACCCGGATATCAAAATTTGGTCTTTCTATTTTAATATTTTCCTCTTCGAGCACATCTATAAGTTCATTAATGAAATTTTGTGTTTTTTTTGATATCTGCTTTGATAAGTTTTTTGTTATCTCAACAGTATCCGCCGACAAGTGATCTATGGTTCCAGGGTTTATTGTAATGTTATTATTAAATTCGGTTGTAGTTTTCTGCTGAATATATGTATGTAAAGAATTTTTATTGTTATTAAATTTGTCAAGAATTTGTTCCGATTTTCTTTTTAGAATTTCGAGCTGCTTTTCTGCATCTTTTATTTTTATTTCAAGATCAACGATAGATTTGGGCTCATAGCTGCTTTTTTCTTTTAATTCATCAATCAATGGATTCAACTGTTCAGTTAAAAAAGTACTTATCCGTCGTTTCAAAAACAATTTGCCTTTTTCTTTTACCAGATATAATTCAAGGTCATTTTTAAATTCCTCAAACAAATCTTTAAAATAATCTGGTGGCAAATTAAGTTTAACTAATTTTTGATTTATATTCTGAATGTAGGTCCTATCATTCTCTTGACTACTATTGTGCCCTTCTCTAATTCTGCAAACCTCGTAATATGAATCAATTGGATAAAACTTTACATCTATATTAAATATTTTCTTTATGTCCTCCTTTTTATTGGCCAGTAATTTTGGAAGTTCTGGAAATTGATGAATTCTTAAGGCTCCAACTTTATTAGCAACAAAAATAATTCCTTTTTCTGTCCCATTGTTAGTCAAAATTTTGTTTTTAATAAATTTTAATTCACTCTCTTTAAGCCCTCCCTCGGTAGGATCAATTAAAAATATTACTGCATCTGCTTGATCAATAAAATTAAGCGTAACATCAGATCGTTCCTGATCTGGGTCCTCTACTCCGGGAGTATCAATAATGCAGAATCCTTTTTGGAGTATACCATTCGGATAGAATATCTCAGCATAAAGAGTGTTTTCAACTTTGGCTTTTTTCCCTTTGGGACTTACCGTATTATAGGCGGATGTATATTCAGATAACTCACCAATATCAATGTTAATTTGTTTGCTGTCCTTAGTGTATATGATTGCATGGGGTTTATCATCATAATACAAGAACGCTAGTCGGGCTGTTTCTGGAGTTACCTGTGTAGAAAGTATTTCAACATCAGCTTTCAATAAAGCATTTAAGAGAGTGGACTTACCTCGCTTAATGACACCAACTACAGCAACTAAGAATTTGTCAGACTTAATTTTAGTGACAGCATCATTAACACCTTCTTTGAGGGATGTTATATTATCATTTTCTAAACACTGGTCCGCAAGTTCATTTAGTAACGCAACCGCTTTTGATCTAAGAAGATCAAATTGTTCTAATTTTCCCATTTCTTCTACCTTTAAGCGATTTTGTTTTTGCGTGAATTTCTAAATTGTTTTTCTATTCTTTTGCGAATTTTACCTATGTCCATTAATTTCGTTCTAGATCAAAGTAAACTAAAAATCTTTAAATAATTATAACTGTTATTGTTTTAACCTATGACTCAACACCCCCACAAGGAAAGGATTTATGAAAGAGTGCAATTTTATCATCATCTTCAGAGTCTTTCTTATCCATATACAATGATTGGCATAAATTACAATTTAACTTAATAAATTGAATTCAATAATTCCATTAACAATTGGAATAATTTAACCTGAGCCTATTTCTTGAACCGATAATTTGTCAGGGGTTTTGGAACAGGCAAGTTCGAAGAGGTTTAGTTTTGACCAGGCTTCACGCTGGGATAAGAGGAGTTTATCCTGCTCAAGTTTCTTTTGATGGGCTTCTTCTTTTGATTTTTCGATTACTATTTTTTCTTTGCGTCTTTTGCAAATAGCTTCCACATATGCAAGTTTTTTAATGTTATTTTTTACCGCTTCCCGGAAGGCGAATTCGACTTCCTTAAATCCATATACCGTTATATATTCTGAAACAAGACGATATTCTTCAGGATTTGTGTTGGGTTTGTTCCATAGCCGGGTAAAAAGCATAATGGATTGATCATTTATGCTTTGGCAATTGTAATCGTAGTCATCTTTTTCATCGACAGTGGTTATGAGATTCCCGCCTTCGCGGGAATGACAAGATTTTTCGAAGGAATGACAAGATGTTTCGCGGGAATGACCGGGGGTTTGGTCTGGAAGAAAGGAAGAAGGAGCAGCAGCAGGTGCCGAAGGGGGCTCTTTTTCTTCTGCTGCTGTTTTTTCTTTTTCTTTTTCTTCTTCTTGTTCTTTTTGCGATACCCCTTGTATGGGGTATATTCTGTCGATAAGGGTTTTATCTTTTACTTCTTTTAGCTCTTTGGTGACACAGGCTTTTGTTTTGGGGGATTCCATAGGGTTATATTTTGGCCAATTAATTATGCCTATTTCCCTGGTTTTGAGGCTGTAGATTATTTTACCATAGTCAATGAAACGTTTGAGAAGTTTTTCCACCGTCTCCTGGTTGTAGCCGGTTTCGAAAACTATAACTTGCACAGGCAATTGATAGATTCCACATTGTTTTGTTTTACTGTTAGTAAGTAGAAAGAGGTAAAAATATTTTTCTTCAGGCGTTAAATTCAAAACGAATTCGTCCTGCCAATATGTTGTTTGTATTTGCCTATATACTGCCATATTTATAACCTTTATTATTAATACTTATATTCTAATTCTAACCGAGCATTAGGAATCCAGAACTTTTTATCTAACAAATAATCACCGGATAATAGACCAGAAAAGGAAAAGTGTTTTGTATCAAGGATGTAATACTTTAATCCGAATGAAGCTGAATAACCTAGGCTTCCGACAAGAGCAATTGTTTTTTTAGGAAAGACAAAGGATTCGTCGACTGTCAATTGGGATTCGGGATCCAGGGGAATTCGGCTGGCAAGGGTGTAGGTTCGAGAACCGAGGTCATCGGATTTTGAGAACTTAGATTCGAATAAGCCTTTGCCGTACATGTTTTTTAAGGAATCTTTCCAGTATTGGTTTATGGTGGTTATCAGGGAATCGATGTTGTATTGAGTGCCAGGGATAATTTTGTATTGGACTGAATAGGACTTTATAGTGTCGTGTAAAGTTATGGGATCCCCGCTTTCGCGAGGATGACTAAAAAAGGAACGGGAATGACAATACCAACCGGTTACGAAGCCGACTAATAGTAATGCAATTACCATTGCCCACCAAAGTATATTATTTTTTTGCATTTTCGTATTCCTCTTGCTGATATTCGCAATAGTATTTCATTATCTTCTGAACATAGTTTGCGGTTTCTTTAGGAAGATATTTTTCAGCAAATTCATAGTTATAATATTGGTCATGAGATTCCCGCCTTCGCGAGAATGACAGCATTTTTAGGATGTTGCCTATCCCCCAGTTGTATGCGGCTAATGCCCAGTGATAGAGGTAATCTTTATCGGTTAGGGTTTGGGCGAGTTTTTGATCGATTAGTTTGACAAGGAAATGCATATACGCTGATTGTGCATGTATTGCCTGGGCTGGGTTAAAGGGATCATATTTATTTACTTCCCTTTGAATACCAGGAGTAATATCGCACCATTCTTCCCACGTCTTGTCCATAAACTGCGCCAATCCCTTGGCGCCCGAAATTTTATTAAATGCGTTGGGATTAAAGTTACTCTCCTGTTTTACTTGCGCTTTTAAAAGCAAAGGATCGATATGAAATTCATTTCCATATCTCACAAACAAAGAGTCATATTTATTTTCAGCCATAGTGAAACCTTTAAAGAATAGTCCCTGCGAGGGCAGGGACTATCGGTGGGATTAGGAACCGTAGGTTGCAGAATGTTTGACAACGTTACCATTGTCGTCAAGTGTTAAGAAAGCAAGGAATGCTCTTTTAACTGTGTATTTTGCAAGGAACTGCTGATCGATACCAGACAGTGGTATGGTAACACTGATATCGGTTATGAGATCGAGGTTAGCTTGATTTGTTATTAATTTGATGACGGTGATGTCTTTTGATAACAAATCGGTGGGATTTTTCATTACCAGAATACCAGCTACGGAATAGAACTTTTCGATAGAGGTATTGATGCCGAGATTAACACCAAGCTGACCGGCTGAGAAAGTGACTGAGTCGGCGGTAAGAGCAACTGCAGGGGTTGTCATTTCAAAGCCGAAATCAGGTGTAAGAGTAGGCTGACCTGTAAGGTCCTCTCCGCTTACGAGTTTATAGTTAACACTGACCATTTTTTGGAATTTGGACAGCTGTTTTGTGGAATCGACAGGCCAGACTGCTTTTAGAATAGGTAGATCATTTATGTTCTTGGCTATTTCTACAGCAGTCTTGAACTGTTTTTTACGTGCAACGGATGCTGCATCGAGCCTTGGCGTATAACCGCTTGGTTTGGCGGATACATAGCTTTTACCACCTCTACGATGGAAAACGATATCGCCGACGGAGCCGGACATTACACCGAGGATCTGAGTTAATAAGCGTGCCATTTATTGGTACTCCTTTTTGTTTAGTGATTTATTATGGTTAACCATTTATTTTTTAATCCTGCTGCGCATGCAGGAAATTATTTTTTATGATTTTATATTTTTTATTTGACTTTTTATTTTAAATTATTTTATTTTTGATAACCAAATATTTATTGACTAAAGTTTATGCTGAATTATTGGTTTTGGAACTCATCCGCATCTGAGCCGCTCATCCTTCGTTAACAACAACCCGAGCAATACCATCGACTGACCTTTACTATGATTAGGTGGATTTTTTAAAAAATGTCGAAAAATATTTAAAATATTTTTTTCGTCATTTTCGGTTTTTTCCACCTAATCATGTTAGGACGTTAAATAATTTATTCAGGAGGCATTATGCGCAAGAAGTTTTTTACTTCCCTGAGGGAGTCGCCCTTTATAGAGGGAATGGGCAGGATATTGGATTTTGCAGGTATTATGGATGGAGAAACAGTACCTTCAAAGAGCGATGCGGAAGCATTGGGGGAAGACTGGGATACTATTATGAAGGATTTTCATTATACATTTTTAATTGTAAAGGAGAGCGGGAATGACGGCAAAGAAAATGAGCAGTAATAATCTTTCTCAATATGAAATTATATCAGCTGACAGGCTGCCACCTCCTGAAATATTAAAGAAGTATGAGGAAATAGTGCCAGGGATAGCAAAAACTATTATGAATCTGGCAGAACAGCAGTCGAAGACCAGATTACATTTAGAAATCAGGGCACTGAACGGTAATTTAGCGAAGTCATTTACAGGGCTTATATTAGGATTTTTAATAGGAATTTTCGGATTGGGGGGAGGATTTTACCTGACGTTTAAGGGGTACAATGTATTGGGGATAATTTTATCATCGACTACACTGGTTACATTAGTAATGAGTTTCATTTACGGAAGCCAGTCAAAGAGAAATGGAAACCATAAGGGCAGCGAATTACTTAATAAACCTTAACACAAACAATCCAGAAGGAAGAAATATGGAGGGGATCACCGAGCAAGAAGTACAAATAATTGCAAACACAGATTTAATAGAAGAGTTTGAGAAGTTCTTTATGGATAAACCGGAATTATCCAAATTAAAAAATGATATTAGGGGGATGGTATACTATACTTTGATACCCTCTTATGAATGTACGTTCACAGAGGATGATGTGTTAGGGGAACTGAAGGAAATGATATACACTAATGTTAAGGAATGGGATAGGGACAGATATCCAGAGTTTAAGCAATTTCTTATCAGCAATGCACAGAATATTATTAAGAAGGAAGTGGACAGGTTAAAAACGAAATATGGTTTGGCGAAAGGTAAGAAAAAAGAGGAGTTTGGGAAAGTGAAAGATAAGGAGTATGATGAGGAAAGCCAGGGGGGACATGAGAAGGTCGGAGATAATTGCTTTAATGACGGGGTAACACTATATACGGCGAAACCGAAGAACGATTTATATACTTTAGAACATTTTACTGAGAATGAGATTGATGAGGCTGAAAAGGATCTGCCCGGTAAGGAGGAAAAGAGATTGTTTGATATGAGATCTTTTACTGAACAAAATGACCTTAGCAAGTTTGAGGGATCGGTTATGGTAATACTTCAGAAGGAGAAGGATGCTAAGCTGTTAGCGGTATTTGACGGCAAAATGGATGGGAAGAAGAAGTGTGTGACAATGCAAGAGTGTAATATGAGTGCGGCAGAGTATAATAACGCGTATAGACGGTTATTATACAAGCTAAAGAAAGAACTTCCATCACAGTATACATCTATGATTGTAAGTTATTTATTAGTGCATTTATTTATACGATATTTATATAAATTGAATGCATATTTGTTTTAAACTATTACTGTTCTTTTCTTGGCACAAGAAAAGAACCAAAAGAAATATGGCTTAAAATTTCTATTCGTACTTTTCTTTAGAAGAAAAGTACCCAAAGAACTTTGGCTGCAATTAAAATACTATAAATTTACTTTCACTCCGCTGTGGTAAATGAACTCGTCCTTCGGACTCAAACAGCATTTCCCACTGGCGCTACATTACAGTAAATTTATTTAACGTATTTTAATTGAGGCCATTTAAATACGATCCAAACTAATACAATATAAGAACCAAGCTAAAACCAAATAAGGACAAAGGACATCTATAGATTAGGATTTTAATACTTCCAGAACATATTCAGGGTGGAAAGGAGCTTTATATAATCTTTTTCCTGTTGCATTATAAAATGCATTTCCTATTGCCGGCAATGCACCGTTAATATTTATTTCGGAAATTGATTTGGCTCCAAATGGACCAGTTTCTTCATATGAACTAATTAGTTTAACTACAATGGGAGGAATATCATAAGAAGTATACATACCCATCTTTTGGAAGGTATCATTAAGCATTCTGCCATGTTTGGAGAAATAATAATTTTCGAATAAAGCATAGGCAAGTCCGTTTACAATAGCTCCTTCTGTCTGCCCTTCGGCAGTTCTCGGATTTATGGCAGTACCACAGTCTACTGTTGCAACATAATTTAGAACCTTGATTAATCCAGTAAAAGTATCCACCTCTATTTCAATAAAGTGTGCAGCAAAAGGAGGAGGAGATTTATGGGACATATGTGATGCAGTGGCTTGTATTTGGAATTGATTTTTTTGGTACATACTATACTGACAAATTTCACTATATGATACTTCTTCCTTGCCATTTTTCAGAACTACCTTATTGTCATCAATCTCAACATCGTTAAATTCAACTCCGAGCATTTCAGCTCCAACCTGTAATATCTGCTTTTTAACATCTTCGGCAGCTTTCTTTACAGCCTGTCCCGATAAATATGTAGTAGATGAAGCATAGGCACCGACATCAAATGGAGTATGGTCAGTATCAGAAGAATAGACTATTATTTTTTCAACGGGAGTATCAAGAACTTCGGAGGCGATCTGGGCAAGAACGGTATCTGAGCCAGTCCCAAGATCAGTAGCACCGACTGAAAGATTAAAAGCGCCATCTTCGTTCATTTTAATATATGCAGATGCCATATCTATTTCTGGGATAGCGGATCCCTGCATGATAGCAACCATTCCTATCCCCTTCTTAAATCTTCCTTTATTAACTTTTGATTCAGTAGAGTACAGCTTCTTTTTTTCATACCAATCCGAAAGTTTTACACCCTCATCAATACATTCAACCAGGGCGGAGGAACCGATGCTCATTGCCACACCTTCTTTTCCTTCGCCTAGTGCTTGAAAGATGGGAGAAGTTTCACCTGATTTTATGCACCACTTTTTATAATACTCTATAATGTCATTACCGGTATCATTACAAATCATGTCAACGACCTGTCCGAATCCAAAATATGCTTCAGTTGCACCATAGCCTCTATAAGCTCCACCACATGGAAGATTAGTATATACCCCTTTTCCAGTAAACTTGACATTTTCAATTTTATTAAACAAGGGAAGAGTCTTAGAGCCAGCATTAGACAAAACAGTCAATGAATGGGAGCCATAACCTCCTGAATTTTCAAGAGCATCGAGATGAAAAGCATTTATTTTGCCATCAGCTTCATATCCGACTTTAAATGTAGTTACATACTCGTGTCTTGCTCTTGTAGATTTAAATACTTCTTTTCGTGAATAGACGAGCTTACAGGGACGTTTTGTCCTTAATGTCATCATTGCAGCTATTGGTTCAAGCAATATTTCCTGCTTACCTCCGAAACCTCCACCAATTCTAGGTTTTATAACTCTAATTTGTGAAACCGGGATTTCCAAAAGTGCGGCAACAATTCTTCTTACGTGAAAAGGAACCTGGGTAGTTGTTACAATTACCATTCTTCCTCTCAAATCATAATAAGAAAATGCGGCATGAGGTTCTATTGCACAATGAGATGCGTAAGGAGCATAAAACTCATGTTCAATTTTCCTGGGTGATGATTTATAGGCAACCGCGAAATTTCCCACTTCAGCTTCAACTTTTGAGGCGATATTTTTTTCAGCATCATAAAATACCGGTATCTTGGGAAAAGATCCGTCATTATCATGTATTTTTACTTTAGAGTGCTCCGATTCCCTAAGATCCAGGATTGGTTTTAGCTCTTTAAACTTTACTTTTATTTTCTTTAATGCTTCATCAGCAATTTCTTTGGATTCTGCTGCAACGGCACAAACATTATCACCGACAAACCTCATTACATTGTTGAACAAAGCTGAATCGTATGGAGACGGTTCAGGGTACCCCTGTCCCGCAGTTGTATATAGAATTCGCTTAACATTTTTACAGGAGAGGACTTCAACTACTCCGTGCATTTTTCTTGCGGCTGAATCGTCGATATCTTCAATTAAGGCATGAGCATACCCGGAATGAAGAATGGATATATGAAGGACATCTTTTGCATCATAATCATCAGTATATTTTTCCTGGCCGGTAGCTAAGGCTAAACCATCTATTTTTTCTGAACGTTTGTTTACATATTTAAACATTGGGACTCCATAGACTATTTATTTCAAAACTATATTTTAGCTTTACTTTTCTTGGCACAAGAAAAGTAACAAAAGAAATATGGCTTCAAATATTTTCCTATAAATTCAGCTCCATTCCATTGCTCGGGAAGAACTCACTACGTTCGAACAGCTTCCCTCACTGCCATTCCATTACGCTGAATTTATTTAACGCAAAATATTTAAGGCCGTTAAATATGAGCCAAATAAGGACACTCTATTCCACAAATTTTCTTAACGCAAATTATTGGATGCCGTTAAGTACGAACCAAATAAAGACATTAGGCATTTAACTATTACTTTATACATTTTTTGATGCAATTTCAGTAGCGGCTTTTTCTACTGCTTCTACGATTTTTACATATCCAGTGCAACGGCAGAGATTTCCATCAAGCGCTTCATTTATTTCCTGTTTAGTGGGTTTTGGATTCTTCTTAAGCAATGCATAAGAAGCTATTACCATGCCCGGAGTGCAGAAGCCACATTGATCAGCACCTGCTTCAACAAAAGCTTTTTGGATTTTATGTGGATGATAAATAGTTCCTATACCTTTTAAAGTTGTAATTTTCTTGTCCTTAACACTAAGGGCAAATACCTGGCAGGAATTTACAGGCATATCTTCAAGAAGAACAAGGCAAGCACCACATTCCCCTTCACTGCATCCACATTTCACTTCAGTATATCCATTGTCCCTTAATGTCTGTAAAAGTGTATCACCAGGATTCAATAAGAGTTCTTTTTCAACAGAGTTAATATTGAATACTTGTCTCATTTCATAACCTCTTTCAATTCGTTTACAATATCATTAAAATAAACTTTGGCAACATGTTCCCGGTATTCAGGTGAATATTTATAATCGGTATGGAATTTAGGCGTAAAATATTCATTGCTTTTTGCTATTACTTCTTCAGTGAGGGCATTTCCATTAAGGGCTTTTTCAGAAAGCTTAAATCTGTGGAATCTTCCTTTTACTCCTGTAATTACAATCCTTGAATCCATTATGATTTTATTTTTTACCTTGAATACAATAGCCAAATTAAAGATAGGATATTCAAATCTTACGATATTAAATCTCCGGACAATGCAAATAACATCAGTATCATCTTTAATAATAATCTGTTTTATAATATGTTTTGTTTTAATAATATTTTTTTTGACATAGTCTTCAACGGAATATATTTCTTTTATCCCCGCTAATTCCAATTTAGCATTCAAGGCAATCAGAGGAGAGTATAGACTTGACCAGACAGGAAAATCTTTTAAGGAACCGCCGACAGTAATCCTATTTCTTAATGGAGTGGATGCTGCTTCAGCCAATGCCATACATAACCCGGCAAAACTATTTGTTTTTTTACAATAATTTATAACATCTGAAAGAGTACAACCCGCACCAATAATAATATTTTTCCCTTCTTTGCGGATATGATTTAACCGAAGATGACTAATGTCAACGAGTCCTTTCAGATTCCTTGCTTCAGTTTTAAGAATCCTAGTTCCACCGGCATGAAGGATTATCCCTTCTTTTTTTATAAGCTTTAAAGCTTCTGAAATCTTTTCAGGATAATACCATTGAAGATCATGAGACATCATATTAAATTCCTGTACTTTTTAATTACTAATAATCTTAACTTTTTGAATAGCTTTTTAAGAGTCGTGCAGCTATTTCATTCCCCTTTTTAATAATAACTTCTTCATCTTCCCCGATGAGCTTTCCTTTCTCAACAACTATCTTTCCGTTTACAATTGTGTATTCGGTCTGATGGCTTATACCAGTAAATATCAAAGCTGCAAGAGGATCAGAAAGAGAGCCAGTATATTCAAGTTTATTTATATTGAATAAAGCAAGGTCGGCTAAATATCCTTCTTTAATTGTTCCTATCTTTTTATAATTAAGGATTTTAGCGCCACCTTTTATACACAATTCAAAAGCATTTTCAGCAGTAAGCGCACCGGCACCATATTTAACCCTCTGGAGAAGCATCGCATTCCTTACTTCACCGAGCATATCGGAACAATCATTAGAGGCTGATCCATCAACGCCTATGCCGACATTTATGCCCATCTCTCTCATTTCTTTAACTCTTGCAATGCCTGAACCGAGACGCATATTGGAAGAGGGACAATGAGCTATGGAGGTTTTTGTTTCAGCAAGGACTTTCAATTCATCATCGTTAAAATGAATACCATGGGCATAAAATACATCTTCTCCAATAAAATCAACTTCTTCCATTAATGCAAGGGGGGTCTTTCCCGTTTTTGATCTACAAAACTCTTCTTCATCCTTAGTTTCGGCAAGGTGGGTGTGAAGGCGGACACCATATTCACGAGCAAGTTTTGCAGTATTCTTTAGATTATCCAGTGTTACAGAAAAAGGAGAACATGGAGCAAGCACAATCTTACGCATTGAATCTTCGGAAGGGTCATGAAATTTCTGTATCAAGCGAATGCTATCTTCCAAAATTTTATCTTCAGTCTGGACAACAGAATCGGGAGGAAGTCCGCCATTCTTTTTACTAAGGGACATAGATCCTCTTGACGGGGAGAACCGCATTCCTAGTTTAGAAGCTGCTTCGAACTGAATTCCAATTAAATCACCGCTAACATTCTGAGGAAAGACATAATGATGATCTGTAGACAAAGTACAGCCAGTTTTAAGAAGTTCACCCATAGCAAGCAAGGAAGAATAATAAACAGCTTCCTCATCAATGTTCTTCCAGATATCATAAAGATAGATGAGCCATTCGAAGAGTTCTGCATTTTGAACAGCGGATAAATTTCGCGTAAGGGTTTGATAGAAATGATGGTGAGTATTTACCAATCCAGGTATTACAACACAATCAGAGCAGTCAATTATCCGAGTTTCTTTTTCATTTATTTGTTTCCGAAGATTATCGCCAATAGAATGAATCCTATTCCCTTTAATCAAAATATCTTTAGAGGAATAAGTCTTACTTTCATCAAAAGAAGCGACATAAAAACAATTCTCAAGAAGAACCATACATTTCCTATTTTTTAGAGCTACAAAATAAAAAAACTATCTCGTAACTGCTATTAAAATCAATACATTTCATAATTTTTATATTACTTTTTTAATAGAGAAACAGCACCATAAATTTATTGATACTATATCAGGCAGATGTAATATATTAAACAGAGACTAAGACATTCTCGGAATATAATTCACATAATACTCTTTCGGGAGTGATAGGTGCAGACAATTTATATTCTTTATCAGGATTAAATGCCTTCATTGCATTAAGGATAGCGAAAAATGCTCCGATGCCATACATAAGGGGAGGTTCGCCTATTGCTTTAGAGCCCTTAATCCCTGCTACATTCTCAATGGTTTCAAGAAATTCTATTTCAATCTCTTTTGGAGTAAAATGAATATCGGGTACTTTATAAGTTGAAAGGGCGTCGGTTAAAAGTTTACCCTCTTTATTATAAATTATTTCTTCAATAGTCATCCAACCCAAACCTTGAACAATCGCGCCTTCAGTTTGTCCCCTATCGACAACGAAACTGAAACTTTTACCATAATCATGGACAACCTTTACGGAGTCAAATTCAAATATACCACGCAGACAATCAAGAGTAACCTCAATAACAGCAGAGCCAATTGCATAATATGCAAAAGGTTTCCCTTTGTTAATGGTCCTATCAAAATGTATGCCTGGTACAGCGTATTGTGCCTGGGATGATAAGTTTGTTCTTGACAAAAAGGCAACCTGGACAAGTTGAAACCATGTAAGTTCAGCTTTGCCACTTAGGTATATCGTTTCATCCCTGAATTCAATTAGAGATGTTTCCTTAACATTCAATTTTTCCGCAGCAACCTTTATTAATCTCTCAAGAATATTATGGCTTGCAATTTCAGCGGCCTTACCATTCATATCGGCACCTGCACTAGCAGCAGTAGGAGAAGTATTTGCAGCACGGGTAGTATTTGTAGACTCCATTTTAACGCGATCAATATTAACACTGAAAACAGAGGCGACAGTTTGTCTTATTTTCATATTTACCCCCTGTCCCATTTCAATTGCACCAGTACTAACGCTAATGCTACCATCAGAATATACATGCACCAGCGCACTTGCCTGATTCATAAAAGTATTGGTAAATGAAATGCCAAAACAGACAGGCATAAGAGAAAATCCTTTTTTGAATAATTTATTCTTCTTATTAAATTCATTCACTCTTTTCTGAATAGAATCCACATCATATTTACTTATAGTTTCCTGCCAGCATTTTTGAATGGTGCTATTTTCAATTGTCTGACCATAATAGAATTCGTCCCCTTCCTTCATAAGGTTCAATTCCTGAAGTTTACGATATTCCATACCCATAGCTTCAGCAGCTTTATATAAAGCTGCTTCCATTACAAACATACCTTGCGGACCACCAAACCCTCTAAAGGCAGTGTTAGGAGGAAGATTTGTTTTGCAGGAAATAGCAGTTGCTTTAACGTTAGGAACGTAATAACTATTTACAGCGTGGAACATGGTCCTATCCAACACTGCAGGGGAAAGATCTGCCGAGGCACCGGCATTCTGATAAAAAGTAACCTGATAGGCTAGTATTTTTCCTTCTTTAGAGAGACCGATCTTAAAATCGGAAGAATATGGATGACGTTTGCCGGTCATTCTCATATCATCCTGCCGCGATAGGATTACCTTAACGGGCTTGTTTAATTTCCATGCGGCAAGGGCGGCAACGCAACCCCACGTAGTTGCCTGATCCTCTTTACCTCCGAAACCTCCGCCTATACGAGTTACATCAACTTCAACTTTATTCATTGGAAGTCCAAGTACTTTAGCTGAAGCCCTTTGAACCTGGGTAGGTCCCTGAGTAGAAGAAATAATTTTAATACCACCAGTTTCCAAGGGATAGGCAAAAGCGCCCTGAGTTTCGAGGTAAAGGTGTTCCTGTCCACCGGATTCCGCAATTCCCTCTATAACATAATCACATTGTTTCCATGTGTTCTCAACATCACCACATGCGAAAACCCTGGGAGGCATTATTAATTCTCCCTTCTTGAAAGCTTCGCGCGGATCAGTAATAACGGGTAGTTTTTCAAATTCAATCTTAATCTTTGCACATGCATCTTTGGCATGAAGAATAGTATCTGCAACAACGAGAGCTATAGGTTGACCGATAAAATGGACATATTCCTCAGCCAGGAGTGATTCGTCCTGTATTATTCCACCTATCTGGTTTTCGCCAGGAATATCTTTGGCAGTGATTATTCCCGCAACACCATTAGACTTTAGGGCTTCGGAATAATCCACCTTTAATATTTTACCATGAGCTACAGAAGATGCAAAAACAATAATGTGAAGAAGTCCCATCGGTGTGAGGAGATCGTCGACAAATTGAGATTCCCCTTTTACATGTTTTTCTGAATCATAGTTTTTCATACTAACTCCTCATAATTAACCTTAGTGGGGAAGAGCTTAAGGAAATGGGCAAATAATAATTGTCTTAATAGGAGTTTCTTATATTGAACAGAGCCGCGAGCATCTGTAATAGGGGATGTTTCAGAAACTGCAATCCGAGCAGCTTCAGCGATAAGTTTAGAGTCAATTTTATTATTCATTAGAAATGCCCTGGCTTTGGCAAGATAGAGAGGAATTGGTGCAACGCCTCCGGCAGAAATATGAATATCTTGAATGATATCATTGTTAGATTCAACAGACATAGATGTATTAACACTTGCTATATCCAGATAAGTCCTCCTAGAAACTTTTTCATAAGAGAATAATGAATTACCAGAAGGCAAGCCAAATGATACTTGCTGAATAATCTCTTCCGGTTTTTTATCCAACGTTTTATATCCGAGGAAGAAATCCTTAAGAAGAACTTCCCTTCCCTTAGGTTTACTTCCAAGCGAAGATGAAATTGTGTTACCACTAATTAGTAATAATTTAGAATTTAGTGCAAGGAAGAAGCTTGTCATATCTGCGATAGGGGAAGCATTCACAATATTACCTCCCAGAGTTGCTCTATTCCTTATAGGAAGAGAACCAAAGAGACTAAAATAGTTTTTAATATCGGGGAAGTACTTAAGCAAAATTTCAGAGTTCATAATGTCGGTAACTGTAACAGAAGCACTTACGAAACATTCATTTCCTGAAACATATATTTTTTCATCAAGTCCATTGTTATTGAGAAAGCTGACATCGGATTTATAGAGGTCTTCCCATTTCTGAACGAAAAGATCGGTTCCTCCCCCGATACGATATTGATTAGTCTTTTCGCCGTCTCCATTTGATTTAATTTTACTTTTTAATTTTTTCAACCGGGCAGGTATTTCAGAGAAATAGGATGGGAGCAATCCAGATGAAACAAGAGATTCTCCTTTATGTTTATTAAAGAATTCAACTGATCTGATAGCTGCCCTTTTAAGCGCAATATGACCCGTACAGCGGCATATATTGCCATCAAGGGACTCAATTGCCTCATCGGGAATATAATCCTTATTACTAAGGAAATAAGCGGAAAGAGAAATAACAAAACCGGGGGTACAGAATCCGCATTGTGTGCTCCCCTCTTCAACCATAGCCAACTGAACCGGGGACAAGCCTTCAACATTAAGTCCTTCAATAGATACTACATGTTTCCCGATGACAGAGCCGATAGGCAAGAGACAGGAATTCACTGTTTTATATTTTATTTCATTCCCGGACAATTCACCAACCATGACAGTACAAGCACCACAATCCCCTTCACGACATCCCTCTTTTGTCCCGGTAAGGAAAAGGTTTTTACGGAGGAAATCGAGCAATGTTGTTGCCGGATGAATTTCAGTATTTATTTCCTGGTTGTTACAAATAAAGGATATTTTCATATACACGATTATAATATTTTGAATACATTTTATAAAAATAATGAATCAGAACGGGTAATGAAAGTCATAATTGAATAATTAACCATGACGGCACAGCTATCCAAAATAAAATAAAACATTAATAAAAAGCGTAATATTTTGCT
>PLLW01000066.1 GCA_003141435.1 Ignavibacteriales bacterium | reverse complement strand
TCTTTATCCTATATCAGAATTAAGGTATTTATAGCTTCAAACGTTATACCATAAAAAATAATAGTTGTTTCAAGCAATAGATTAGAAAAATCACTATTTTTATACCTCAAAAAAACCATGTGTATACTATAAAGGAATCAGCAAAGAAAATAGCAGAATCTTACTCTGCAATACTACAAGAGCAGTCATTTCTTGTCT
The DNA here is from genome assembly GCA_003141435.1 of Ignavibacteriales bacterium. GTDB lineage: Bacteria > Bacteroidota > Ignavibacteria > Ignavibacteriales > Ignavibacteriaceae > Fen-1301. Next base: position 48,536 of record PLLW01000066.1, on the reverse strand, counting down.
CTGCTCCGGTATTAAATACTTATAACTATGAGCTCCGGGTTCAAAAAGGAGCCGCTAAGTTAAAGATTCTGGTATATTTTGGCAAGAGCGGCAATAAGACTGTTATCCAGGGAAATAAAGATTCTCAACTCTATATTGATATCGATAATCTCCTTTTTAACGTAAAACGGAATGTTGTTGAAAATGAATTCCCCGAACCATTACACTATATCGGAACTGATGAATCTGGCAAAGGAGATTATTTCGGTCCCTTGGTTGTGGCAGGAGTAATAGTCGATGGCCTCACTTCGGTTCAGCTGAAGAAAATCGGTGTAAAGGATAGTAAGCTTCTTAGCGATGATGTCATTAAGAAATTATCTCCCAAAATAAAAAACATAGTTGGTAATAAATTTGATATAATAGTAATTACTCCCAAAACATATAATAATCTTCACGCAAAAATGAAGAATGTTAATAAAATTTTGGGATGGTCACATGCCAGGGTTATCGAAAATCTGCTGGCCAAAGAAGATGTTAAAGAAGCCATAAGTGACAAGTTCGGTAACGAAAGATTAATAAAAGATTCACTCCAGGAAAAAGGAAAGAAAATAAACTTAATGCAGTTTACAAAGGCTGAAAGATATACTGCAGTTGCGGCGGCATCAATACTTGCCCGCAACAGGTTTAATGAATGGTTTGATGAGCAGGCAGAAAAAAACGATCTTAGTCTGCCCAAAGGCGCATCAGCAATTGTCGATAATGCCCTTAAGAGAATTAAAGCAAAATATGGTATCGGAATTTTAAGCGAGATAGCAAAAGTGCATTTTAAAACAACTAATAAAATATAAAGAAACGAAATACATGGCACGATCAAAAGTTAGAAGAATTGGTATACTTACAGGCGGTGGCGATTGCCCCGGTTTGAATGCAGTTATCAGGGGTGTTACAAAACCCGCTCAGGACTATGGCATGTCGGTCCTTGGAATTCGTGATGGGTTTGAAGGATTGGTCGAAGGTAGAGCAAGGGAATTATCCAATGAAGATGTCTCTGGTATCTTAGCGCGGGGTGGTACTATTTTGGGCTCTTCCAATAAGGGCGATCCCTTCCACTGGCCCGTTAAAAAGGATAAAGAAATTGAAATTATAGATAAATCTGCCGCTGCCATTAAAAATTACCAGGCTTGGAATCTCGATGCGTTGATTGCTATCGGTGGTGATGGAACTATGCATATATGTGATAAACTCGGCGAGATGGGAATGAATATGGTGGGCGTTCCTAAAACAATTGATAATGATCTNNGCTGGTGGAGCCGATATAATTCTGATTCCTGAAATTCCTTTCTCTTGGGAAAAAATTTATGAAAAGATTTTAATGCGGCAATTAATGGGAAAGAAGTTCAGTCTTGTTTGCGTTGCTGAGGGCGCTCGACCTATCGATGGAATCATGGTAACTAAAGGTATGGATATTAAGAGGCACGATCCTGTCCAGCTTGGCGGAATCGGTGAGGTCGTCGCTAAAAAAATAGAAGATAACACCGGCAGAGAATCTAGAGTAACCGTTCTGGGACATGTCCAGAGAGGCGGCAGCCCCACTCCCTTTGACCGCATCCTCTCAACAAAGTTTGGTGCCTTCGCTATCGAGCTCGCTGCCCAGAGGAAATTCGGACGCATGGTCGCCCTTAAAGGCAGTGAAGTTAAAAATGTAAGCATCAAAGACGCAATTGCAAAGCAGAAGCTTGTAAAACTCGATACTCAGGGAGTAATAGTTGCTAAAAAAGTAGGCATTTCATTTGCCGAAGGAAGTGATTAATTAACTCTCCTTATTATTTAACTCATATTTTGACCAGCCTCAAATAATTCTCGTTAAGTAAATTTATGTAGCGATTTCTCCTTATTCGGCTCTTATTTAACCGGCATCAAATATTCTACGTTTAAAAAATTCAGCGTAATGGAATATCTACTGTAAATACCAATTGTCCTTATTTAATGGCATCAAATAATTAGCGTTAAAAAAAATTATGAAGCGGAACTATCCTAATTTGGTTCTTATTTTGTCCTAATTTGGATCGTATTTAACGGCCTCAAATATTCTACGTAAATAAAATTCAGCGTAATGGAACGGCAGTGAGGGAAACTGTTTGAGCGAAGCGAGTTTTTCCCGAGCAGTTCCATGCAGCTGAATTTTTAGTAGAATATTTGCAGCCATATTTCTTTTGGTTCTTTTCTTATGTTAAGAAAAGAACAGAAAGATCTTTACTTCAGATTCTCTTTTGCCTCTGCAACAGTAACCTCCGATAAATCCATATGACATAACGGGCAATTTCCCGCTATGTCAGAAATAACCTCCGCATCCATGGGACACTGAAAAACCTTCCCGTCCTTGTTCTTATCTATCGATGCAACATCAACGCCTTTACTCCTAATTATCGTTGAGTCCACCCCGGCTGTCTTAACTTCCGTCTGTACAACCGGTGGCGGAGTCGTAGACTTCGGCTCCTGCTGTTTGCATGCTCCCAATAAAATTACTGATAGAAAAAATACTGATATCAATATCGTCTTCATTATTAGTGCTCCTTATCTTATTTATGTTTATTGACTATGATTATTGCTTATTTCATTTTCATGTTCTTGTGTGGATCATTATTTAATCCTCTTAACTGGCTCTCCGAATCTATTAGATAACCACCAGATGCAGCAATCTCCTCACCAACAGATAACCCGGATAGTATCTCATACCTCCCGTCAAGCTTGCTCCCAATCTGAACCTCCCGCGCTTCAAAATGCCCTTGACTCTTCTTTACATATACCAGATTCCGCTTTCCCGTCAGAAGGACTGCCTCCATAGGTACCGCTATGCCCGTCCTTGCTCCCGACTCAAAATATGTCTCACCGTACATGTTCGGCTTTAACTTATATTTCGTATTAGCCACAACCGTCCTTACCTTTACCGTCCTTGTCTGGGGATTAATTACAGGATATATAAAACTCACCCGTCCCTCAAACGATTCTCCCGGATAAGATGAAACACTCAACTTAACACGACCACCAACAACAATTGAACTTATATCCGACTCATAAACTTCCGCAATATTCCACAACGTACTAAGGTCGGCTGTCTCAAACATAATCGCTCCCTCATTAATATACATCCCTTCCTGTACCTTCTTCTCAAGCACCGTTCCGGCAAAAGGGGAGTAGTACGTAATCGTCGTGCCCACTACCTTGCTCTTTCCCAGCTCATCTATCTGTCCCTCCGTCAACCCGAACAGCAGCAGCTTCTTCTTCCCCGCAATCAGCAGCGAATTCTTATCATCATTAGATAAAAGAAATTCGTTCTCTGCCTGTATCAGCTCCGGACTATAAATTTCAAACAGCGCTTCCCCCTTCTTTATATAATCCCCGCTCTTATTAACAAACAACTTCTCAATCCTTCCGCTAAACCTTGCCGCAATTGTCTTCCTGCTCTCCTCTGCAAAATCCAAAGTAGAATACGCCTTAACCTCCTTGGTATATGTGCCCCTCTCAACCTTAACCACAGCCACATTCGCCATTATCTGCCCGCTCTTGCTAAGATCGATTTCATTCGCCATAGTGTCCATATCCATGGATGAAGGAATAACCACCAATGTCATCCCGCAAATCGGACACACTCCCGGTTTATCCCTTATAATCTGCGGATGCATGGGACAGGTATACAGCACCTTCTTCTCCGCTACCACACCAGCGCCATCCTTGCTCTTATTCCCCCCGCATCCTGCCGCAAATAAAAAAACCGCAGTCAAAACAATTATTAAATATTTCATATTACAATTCCTGTTATTCAATTTAATAGATTTCATCTTATACCTGCCATCATATAGATGTCCGCAAGTGTCATCTCGTAATCCACCTTAACCTCTGCAAGCGACTCCTCTTTCGCAAGTATCGATCGCATTGTTTCAAGAAGTGAGTTGATACTTAATCGGTTGTTCCTGTACTCCCCAAGCTGTGCCTCAAACGCTTTCTTATAAAGAGGCAGCACCTCATTCTCATACAGCCCCGCCTGTTCTCTCTTGCTCTCAAGTTTCTTAAGTGCGGCATTTAATTCCGACACCATTTCCCCCTGCATGTTCTTCCTCTCCAGCGATAGTCCCGATATATTCGCCTCCAGCTCCTGCTCTTTCGATGTTATCCTCCCCGATGACCACGGCATGAACGGCAGCGTAACAGATGCCATCACGCTGTACATATACTCCGTCTCCCCCAATCCGTTTATCATCATAGGATCAGTCTTGGTCGTCACTATCATACCTCGCGGCATTCTCATAACCATCCCTTGCACCATAATATCAGGTATAAGCTCCTTGTTGTTCGCATAGATCTCAAGCTCACTCATCTTTATCATACTCCCCATCTTCTTAATGGAAGGATTATTATTCAACAGTATATCCTCCAGCTCCTTTGTCGATTGTGTCAGCGTATCGATCTTCCATTCACGCTGCACCGCTATATCCGTATTACTTATCTCCCTTCCCAGCAGGTTGTTCATCTTGAACACCTCCGACTTCACCTGGTTATTTNNCCAATCACCTGGTTATTTAATACATTCAAATCCGTTTGATAGGAAGCCAATTCCGCTTTAAGCAGCAGCACTTCCGAATAACTCGCCCTGTTCACCTTATACGAATTCTCCGCCGAACCCAGCAGGTCCTTCAGTATATTGATATTATCCTCCCTCAAACCCGCATGATGCTCATACATCCATATCTTATAGTATTCCTCTTTCACCTCGGCAATAAGCTTCTGCTTTATAATATCATATTCACTCTGGGCTATCGGCACATTCTGCTTCTCTGCTTCACTCATAGAACTCAGCTTTCCTCCCACCATGAACATCTGCGAGAACGACAGATTCTGCGATAGCGCCTGGTTAAAAGGATTCGGATCAGTAAAAGGAATCTGCTGAAACTCTATCCCTAACGTCGGGGCAGGGAGGTATCCCACCGATTCACTCTTAAACCCCGCCGATCGCACTCTTTGTTCAAGTGATTTAAGTTGCCTATTGTTTCTCAACGCTTCATTCACAAGCGAGTCTACACTCTGCGCATAAACCGCCCCTCCGCAAACAATAATCAGTACCGCAACAACCGCCGCTCTAACAATCCCTGGCACCCTCGCCGCCGTCCACCTGAATATCCTCACTCCCTCAACAATTGTATTTATATAAAATAATATTCGTTCCATCTATGCCTCCTTCATAAAGCCGGCTATCTTGGAAATCTCGAGCTTCCCCTTGCTCAAAGCCCTTTCCTTCATCCAGGCAAATAAAATTGGTGTTACAACTAATACATGCACAGCCGATGTCAGCAGCCCCCCGATCATAGGCGCAGTCAAAGGCTTCATTACGTCGCTCCCTGTTCCTGTACTCCACATAATCGGCACAAGCCCGATCATCGCGGTAAACACAGTCATCAGCTTAGGTCTCAGTCTAAGCACCGACCCTTCCACCGTTGCCTCGTAAATATCCTCCTTCGTTATCGCGCCTCTCTTACCGCTCTGGTGCTCGTGTATTCTTCTGTCAAGCGCTTCATGAAGATAAATCACCATCACAACGCCCGTCTCCACCGCTATCCCGTATAGCGCAATAAATCCAACCCACACAGCCACCGAAAAATTATATCCCATAAAATAAGTCATATACATCCCTCCAATCAGCGCAAACGGCACCGATAGCATCACCACCCCCGCTTCCTTCGCATCCTTAAACGTAAAAAACAGCATCAAAAATATTATCAAAAACACAACAGGCATAATAATCGTAATCGTCCTCTGCGCTCTTATCTTCCCCTCATAAGTTCCGCTCCACGAATATGTATACCCCGTCGGCATCTTCAGATTCTTCTCTATCATTGCTTTGGAATCATCCATAACACCCCCCATATCCCGTCCTCTGGCATTCATAAACACAAGCGACCTGAGCATACCGTTCTCGCTCGATATCATAGGTGGACCCGTAACAATATTAATATCCGCCAGTTCCGATAGTGGAAGATATGTCTTCCCATAACTGTTAGTCTGCGTTAATGAAGTTCCTCCCGATAACTCCGCAGTCGGCGCACCACTTCCATTCCCACCAGTCCCCATCGATCCACCACCAACTCCCGAACCGCTTCCTCCACCGGAACCCGATCCTCCCATTCCACCACCATTACTTCCTCCGCTCGAACCCGAACTCCCACCGGAACCACTACCACTCCCGCTCATTCCGCCTCCGCCTGATCCACCCATTCCTTGCGAACCCGATCCGCTCCCAGTACTCCCCATAGAACTACCTCCCCCCAAAGAACTGCTCTGATAAGAACCTCCAGCCCCGCTGGAATACATACTCTCAACAGAAGCAACCCTCCCCGAATTCCCAACCGGAATAATAAGACTCTTAAGTTCATCCACATTATCCCTGTTCTCACGACCGTATCTCATCCTAATCGGAAACCTCATTCTCCCCTCAACAATAACACTCAGGTTCTCCCCGCCAATCGCCATCTCTATAATATCTTGCAGATCGCCAATGTTCACCCCATACCTCGCCGCCGCCTCTCTCTTAATTTGTATATCAAGATAATACCCGTTCTGAACCCTGTCAGCCACAACATCCGCCGCACCATTAACCGTCTTCAGCAAACCCTCCGCCTTAATCGCCAGCATCTCAAGCGTATCCAGATTAGGTCCGAAAATCTTAAACCCTATATCAGTCCTTACCCCCGTCGCCAGCATATTAATCCTGTTGATAATCGGCTGCGTCCAGCCATTCCTTACCCCCGGTATCTGCAAGCGCTTATCCAGCTCCTGTATAATATCATTCTTCGTAATCCCCGCGCGCCATTGATCCTTCGGCTTCAGAAGTATGATCGTCTCGATCATGCTCAGCGGCGCATTGTCCGTGGCAGTCTCGGCTCTTCCTGCCTTACCCAAAACATGATCCACCTCCGGCAATGATTTAATTATCCTATCCTGTTCCTGTAATATCCTGTTCACCTCAGTAATGGATGCATTCGGCAGTGTCACAGGCATGTATAGTATCGACCCCTCATCCAGCGGCGGCATAAACTCTGATCCTGTCGACATAATCATCGGTATCGTAATCAGCAGCGCAATTACATTTATCGCAATCGTAATCTTCCTGTGGTTCAGCACCCAGTGTATTACCGGCTCGTAAATTCTGTTAAAGAAATGTGTAACGGGATTCTTATCCTCGCTCCTGAAGTTTCCCCTCATCAGGTAAGTCATCAGTACCGGTATCAAAGTAATAACAACAATCGCCGAACTCAGCATTACAAATGATTTCGTAAAAGCCAGTGGCTTAAACAGTTTCCCTTCCTGTCCCGTTAATAAAAACACAGGTAAAAATGATACAAGTATTATCAGCTCGCTAAAGAATATCGCGCGCCCTACCTGCTTCGCCGATTTAATAGATATCCTCTTGTAATCATCCGGCGTAAGAGTTCCTTTCTCCGCAAGTTCCTTCGCAATATTACGGTACGCATTCTCTACCATTACAATTGACGAATCCACTATCACCCCCACCGCAAGTATTATCCCCCCCAGACTCATAATATTAGAAGTTATCCCGAAAGTGTACATCAGTATAAACGACAGCAGTACGCTCACCGGCAGCTCAATCAGTATCCTNNGTCCCCACAGCTTCCTTTATCAGAATGCTTCTGTCATAGCTCGGCACAATTGTCACTCCCTCCGGCAGCCCCGGGATTATCTCCTTTATCTTCTCCTTTACTCTATCAATCACTTCCGATGCATTCTGACCGCTCCGCATTACCACTATTCCCCCTACAGCCTCTCCCTTTCCGTTCTTCTCAAGTGATCCTCTTCTTATGTCCCCGCCCAACTGCACTGATCCTATATTCTTTATCAGTACAGGTATCCCGCTCGAATTGGATACAACCGTATTCTCAATGTCCCCGACAGATTTTATATAACCTTGTCCGCGGATAAAATACTCCGCGCTGCTGCTTTCAATAAGCTTTCCCCCCACCTCTGAATTGCTTCTCTGTATTGCCGATACCACATCCGACGTGGAAACATTGTATGCTCTCAGCTTCACCGGATCGATATCCACCTGGTACTGCTTTACAAAACCACCGATAGATGCAACCTCCGCAACCCCCTCAACCGATGCTAACTTGTATCTCACATACCAGTCCTGTATCGATCTTAAAGTGCCAAGGTCATGTTGCTTGCTGTCTAATGTATACCAGAATACATGCCCCACGCCTGTCCCGTCAGGACCCAGCGTAGGAGTAACACCCCCCGGTAACTGTGCCTTAACGGTGCTCAACCTTTCAAGCACCCTTGTACGTGCAAAATATAAATCCGTGTTGTCGCCGAATATTACAAACACAAAAGACATCCCGAACATCGATGATCCCCTCACTGCCTTAACCTCAGGCAGTCCCTGCAATGCCGATACAATAGGATACGTTACCTGGTCCTCAACTATCTGTGGACTCCGCCCCATGTACTCCGTAAATACAATAACCTGGTTTTCCGAAAGATCGGGGATCGCGTCAACCGGTAAGTTCGCTGCGCAGTAAATTCCATATCCAACCAGCAGCACGTATGCAAACAGGACTATAAGTCTGTTCTTACTGCTCCAATCGATTATTTTCTCTATCATTATATAAACTCCGGTTTAGAAAATAAATTCCTAAACATAATTGCACAAAAATATTATTAAGGTTTGTCGGGATGTACTTATCCCTGCGAAAGAACCGGAACAGGTTTTAGATCAGAAGTAGAGAATTGAAAAGATATATATTATTGCTTAATAACCTTGGCGGTGATGTGTCTGTAAATTGGGTTGAACTTATAATTGAACAAAAAGAATAATCAACCGGGCATATCATTTCAACACATAACGCATGAACATTCAGCTCGGTACTAAACGATAAGAAATTATCCTTCACATTATTATCAAATGTCTCTGTATGACAGCAGTTACTCATAGCCCGCCTAAGACTTGTAACGTCCGATGACTTGCTATGCTTACCTTCCATCATGCACATGCCGCACTTCTTATTTCCGTTGGATGAACTCTTCATCTTGCAGAAGTGAATAGTAAGCGGTAGTCCCGTAGTCGAAACCAGGAACAACATGCAAAACGATAATATGATTATTCTTTTTGTCATAGTTAAGAACTGAAATCTAAAAAGTTTAAATATTAAACACAACATCATTCAGCACTCCCAATAACCTTCGAGGTTTTCCTCATCCTCGAAGGTTTACCTAAAAACCCCCAAATTTGAAGCTTTTTCATACTACCCCCTGAACGATAGATGAAGCCGAGATGAGCGAGAGATGAGCGACTCAGAATACCCGTAGAATACCCGCAGATCAGAATCTGCTAATATTCTCTCATATTTAAGAATNNTCCAAATTAAAAGGTTATTAGAAAAAACATCAAATGCAAAAACTGAAGCTAAATCTTGAAAACTGTTATGGAATTGCAAAATTAAATTGCGAATTTGATTTCAGTATAGGCAATGCAAAAATTATTTATGCACCAAACGGAAGTATGAAAACTTCTTTAGCTAAAACATTTAATGCAATAGCAAAAGAAAAAGAGCCAGAAGATCAAATATTCCCAAGCAGAAAAAGCATTTGTACAATTACAAAAGGGGGAAAAAGGCTCGTACCTAAAGATATATTAGTCGTTGAACCCTATTCTGATTCTTTTTCTTCAAAAGATAGAATGGCTACTCTTTTGGTTAATCCCGAATTAAAAAAACGTTATGCTGAAATATTAGAATCGATCGAAAATAAAAAAACAGAATTGTTTAAAATAATTAAAAAGGATTCTGGGTCATCAAATGCTGAAGTCGAAATAAAATCAATTTATGGTAAAAAAACTATATTTGAATGTCTTGATTCATTTAGTGAAGATGTTAAAAAAAATGTCTATTGGGAGCCACACTTCACTTATACAGAGATAGTAAATATAAAAATACAGGATTTCTTAAAAACACATTCAGATTTGATTAAGGATTATTTAGATAAATATGCAGAACTGATTGATAATTCAACTATTTTCAAAAAAGGGATTTTTGGGACGGAGAATGCACTTATTATTAATAAAGCATTAGGGGATAATAGATTTTTTGAAGCAAATCATAAGTTGATATTAGAAAACAAAACGCTAATCGATAATAATGATGAAATCATAAATATTATTAATACTGAAAAACAAAAAATCTTAAAAGACAAAGAATTAATTAAGAAATTTGAAAAAATTGATACTGCTATAACTAGAAATGCCGAACTAAAAACATTTAAGAGCATTTTAGAAAGTGATCCCACTATATTAACAAAAATGTTAGATTATGAAGCCTTTAAAAAATTATTATGGATAAACTATTTTACGGGAGAAAGAGAAAGTTATAATTTACTCCTTCAAGAATATCATAAAGCACAAAAAGAAATCGACTCTATTGTACAAAAAGCTAATTCAGAGAAGACTGAATGGGAGACTGTTATTGATCTATTTAACAACCGTTTTGATGTTCCCTTTAAACTGAAAGTTCTTAATCAAGATGATGTTATTTTAAAAGATAAAACGTCTCCTAATATTGGTTTTACTTATGAAGATGGACGAGGGTCAACTTCAATTGACGAAAATTCAATTAAAAAATTCCTTAGCACAGGCGAGCAAAGAGCCCTTTATCTGCTTAATATAATTTTTGAAATAGAAGTGCGTAAAAAGGATGGAAATGAATGTCTATTAGTTTTAGATGATATTACTGATTCATTTGATTATAAAAATAAATATGCAATTATTGAGTACATAAAAGATATTTCAGAATTAGGTTTATTTAAAATGATAATTCTAACGCATAATTTTGATTTCTATAGAACAGTTGCTTCTCGACTTCCTATCAGTTATCGCAATTGTTTTATGACTATTAAAAATGATACCGAAGTTAAAATAGTTCCAGGCGAATATTTGAAAAATGTCTTTGATGTTTGGGTTAAGAAATTTGAGAATGATCCTAAAATATTTATTGCATCAATTCCATTTGTCCGAAATATGATTGAATATATTCATGGAGGAACTGACCCAAATTATTTGAAACTGACAAATTTATTACATATTAAATCTGATACAAAAACATTAAAAGTCAATGATTTGGTTAGTATCTATAAAACTATCTGGCCAAATAAAATATTTAGTTATCCTGATATCACTGTATTTGAAATGATTACTGAAGAAACAAGCAAAATTATATCGAATAGATCAGAGAAAATTCAATTAGAAAATAAAATTATTCTTTCAATGATGATTAGATTAAAAGCCGAAGAGTTTATGATTAGTAAAATATCAGATAAAACTGTAGTTGAGACAATAAAATCAAATCAAACAAGAGAATTATTGAAAATATATAAATTAGAATATTCGGAAAAAACAGATGAAATAAAATTAATGGAACAGGTTAATTTAATGACCTCTGAGAATATTCACATAAACGCCTTTATGTATGAACCTATTCTGGACTTATCGGATAATTATTTAATAGATTTATTTAGGAAAATAACAGATTAGAATAAATACAATATTATACTCAATAATCGAAAATTATGATGTTAATAACCCTATGTTAGAGATTGGATTAAACAAGTTGGTACTAAAAAACGAGTGAATAATGTCATTAAAAGATACTTATATTCAATATGGTGTACCAAGTAATTGGGCGCAAGAATATGAAAAGGCTAAAATATCTGTAGCCACATTTAAACAAACGTCAAAAAATAATCTTATTCATAGGTATGATATATCCCAAACCCAAATCAATTATGTTAAAAAGTGTTTAATTAGAAAACCAATTGATGAGGATATAGTTCAAAAGTTATTAGAAAATAATAATTTCATGTGTTGTTTATGTAAAGGACTAAAAAGCGATTCGTATATAATCCATCATATAATTGAATACTTCAAAACTCAGGATAATAGTTATGATAATCTAGCAGTATTATGTCTAAATGATCATGATTTGGCACATCGAAGTGGAACTGCATTAACAAATAAGGTATCCGAAAAACAAATTATAGAAGCTAAGACTAGTTGGGAAAAACAAGTAATAGAAGAGAATAAAAATAGAGCATTAAATAGTTCAACCCGCAAAATAATAAATAATTGGAAGCAAGAGAATCCATTTAAAGAATTACAATCTTATACAGAACTTGATAAAGAATATTTTTTCGGTCGTAAAGACGAATTTACTGATTTATTAGCAATGATAAATAAATATAATATTGTGGGCCTTTTTGGTGAATCTGGAACGGGTAAAACATCCTTAATTAATGCAGCATTAATTCCACAGCTAAAGCTTGAAGGATTTATTATCATTTCAGTAAGATGTCTCGACGAACCTATTAGGAGAATTAGAGAAGAATTATTTAAAACGTTTAAAGAGAATAAAGTATTAACTCAAACAATTGAAGAATTAGCTGCGATGGATACTTTCCCTCATTTAATAAATCTGCTGAAGTCGATCGATTATGGGAGAAATAAACGTATTATTATTGTTATAGACCAGTTTGAAGAAATATTTACAAGAGCTAGGGAAGAAGAGAGAGAGCAATTATCACAGGCCATTATAGAGTCTTTGATTGTTAATCCAGTAAAAAATAAAATAAATTTTTTGCTTTCTTTAAGAGAGGATTATCTTGGAGATTTATGGGAGTGGTCACATCTATATAATCTTGAAGAAGCTTGGATTCATCAATATAGAATAATACGTTTAACTGAAAAAAAGGCTTATGAAGTAATAGTTGAACCACTTTTATTGTTAGGTATTAATGTTGAAAATGAGTTTATTCATCTTTTAATATCAGAGTTAAAAATAATTGGCGATGGTTTGATTTATCCACCGTACCTTCAAATTGTCTGTTCTAAATTATTAGAGGAGTATAAAAATCAAAATACTGCTTCAAAACCAACGATTAAATTTGGACATAATCTATATAAAACATCAGAACGTGCAGAATCAATAATTGCTGATTATTTAAGCGAATCAATGTTAGAAGGATTAACCGAAAGCGAACAAGTTAATGCTAAAAACATATTAGATCTATTAACAGGGCCAGAAGGACTTAGGGCCTTTCTTAATATTCACGAAGTCAGCAGATTTGTTTTATTGGAGGAATGCAAGGCCCAGCATATCATAGAACATTTAATTAAAAAGAAAATAATTCATCCAGTGGTTGAAGGGGACAAAGTAATTGGTTATGAATTAGTACATGACTTTTTATCAAAGAAATTTTTTGAAAAATTAGGTCCAGAAGCTCAAAAAGCAAAAACAACTTTAGAAATATTTAGAGTGGCCTTTAAGGAATGGAAACAGCACGGGGTATTAGCAAGTAAAGATAGATTGGAAATATTATTCCCCAATGTAAATCAACTTGATTTAAATGAGGATGAATGGGTGTTTCTTATTAAAAGTAGTTTTAGCATATATTGGAGTTGGGATAATAAATGGTTAAAGATTATTGGACAAAGAAAATTAATCGATATATGCAAAAAATTAATTTTCCACAAAGAAGAACAAATTATTGAACAATCGCTTTACGCACTTGGTAGGACAAGAAAAAAAGAATTAACACCTCTTCTAATTGAAATTATTAATTCTCCCACATCTACTAATTTGATTAAAGAAACAGCTATTGAACAATTTATATACATAATGGATAAAAGAGTTATGGGTATCCTAAAACTCATAATTAATAATGAAAAATATTATAAGTTAAGAAAAGCTGCCGTTAGGTCGTTCAGTTATAATCTGAGGGAATTAGCAAAATCTGATAAAACTATAATTGACAGGGAAATAAATATACTTTTTAAAGCATTAAATGATTCAATGGCCCCTGTTCGCAAAGAAGTTGCGGATGTATTTGAATACCGCTTAAGAAATAAGATAACTGTTGCCCCATTACTGGCACGACTAGAAAAGGAAATTAGTATTCCAGTAAAAAAGGCTATTATTTCTGCTTTGGGTATATTTCTAAAAGATGATGAATTCAAGGAATTGATTAGACCTGTTCTGAAAAAAATATCATTAGATAACGAAGAAGATTATAGAGTAAAGGAAGAGGCAAAGCTTAAATTGAAAAATAATCTTGCATAGATTATTCTAAACTGTCCGAATCAAATATTTTATCAAATTATGAGTTAATTTAATTATGAAAGAAGATATATTAGAACAATTTGATAATAATAAACATTTATACGATTCAATATGTGAAAATATTGAAAAATTACTAACTGTTTTATTAAGGGATGCTAAAATACCTATACATCAAATAACAAATCGAACTAAATCTAAAGATAGTTTAATTAAAAAAATTGATATTAAATCTTCTAAATATTCTAATATTGCAGAAATCACTGATATCGCAGGGGTTAGAATTATTACATATTTAGAAAGTGATGTTGATAGAGTCGCCAAGATAGTTGAGAATGAATTCATGATTGATACAGAGAATTCTGTTGACAAAAGAAATCTTAATGTAGATCAATTTGGGTACAAGTCATTACATTATGTAGTCGAATTTTCTAAAGAAAGACTAAAACTTTCTGAAAATAAGAAATTCAATAATATCAAAGTTGAAATTCAAATTCGATCTATATTGCAACACGCTTGGGCTGAAATTGAACATGATTTGGGATATAAGGGTGAAATCTCAATTCCTGCGGACTTTAAAAGAGCATTTAATAGGATTTCCGCCTTGCTTGAAAGTGCCGATATTGAGTTTGATAGATTAAAGAGAGAGATACATCAATATGAAATTAATATTGAGAAACTAATCGAAGAAAAACCGAATGATATTAAGTTAAATCAAGTTTCACTAAGTTCCTTCGTGAAAACAAATAAAACCATGAGTAGGGCTCGTGAGATTATCGGGAAAAATTATAAATGTACTTTTATTGAAAATAACAATCTTATTATGGAATTAGAAAAATTTGAATATTTTAATATTAGTACCATAGCTGAGTTAGAAAATATTGTAAATGCAAATGCAAATAATTATTTATCTTTTGTCGATATATTCACAAAAAAAGTAGATGAGGTAGAAAATTATGAAGCGGGAGAAGATGATGTGTTAAATTCATCTCTTCCAATTTATTATTTTCAGCATTATTTGGCTTCTAAAAAGGAGAATATTGATTATTTGAATGATTATTTTGAATATGGGAAAATGAATATCGGAGGTGTGCTAGAAGCTCAAGATTATATTGATATTTATAAAATATCTATAAAAAAAATCTAAAGGTAGAAATTGATTCAATTCAATTATTAGTATTACATAGTTATGTATTATAAATCCTTCCCTGTTATTACTTCCGAACCTCTTTCAAACCCCCAAGTGCATTTGAATTACTTCTGAATAATTAAAAATATTTCACACTATGGCTTTATATATATTCTGATACATTTAATCGGTTATACATTGATATATATTTTCCTCACCATCGGTGGGGGAGCGTCGTCAGTATTCACACCATTGCTAAATATTCCTAAAGAATCATATTATTCGGTAAATCGTTAATATATTTATGCCTAGTTTTATAAGGAGTATAGAATATGAAAGTAAAAGAATGGATAAAAGTCCTGCGAAAATTAGATCCGGAAGAATCAATTTGTGTGCATTATTGGCAGATTGGCGATGTACTCCATATGGCAGAAGAAATGGGTGAAAAAGTAACCAACGATGAAGCTCAGGAAATTCTGGATGAAATAGAAGATAACATCGATTCGGAAATGGGTGTATCCTGGGATAATATTAGAAGTGGTATCGAGGATTTAATCAAAAAATGAATGCATATATAGCCAATACTGATTACGACTGGTACAAATATCTCTCCTCAAAAAAGGATTTGGACGAAGCTAATTTCTGGCGTCCTACTGGTAATGCACCACTTGCTACACTCTCTCAAGGTGAACCATTATTTTTTAAGCTGAAGAAAGACTATGGAAACAGAATAGTTGGCTTTGGGCTTTTTGTATTATATAAACGAATAAAATTTGGTGAGGCTTGGGAGGTCTTCGGGAATAAAAATGGAGCAGAATCATTGGAGGCAATGTGGCATCAGATAGCACCTTATGCCCAAATTAACCATCATAGTCCTCCTGATTTGAATCATGAAATCGGATGTATCTTACTTACATCTCCTATATTTTTTCCTGAAGAGATGTGGATTCAGGGACCAAATGACTGGTCTTTTAATCTGCCATCTGGAAAATATTATGATACAACTATCGGGGAAGGGAAGAGGATATTTGCCGAATGTATGGAACGGGTTCACTTACTTCATATTGGAGAACAAGCCAATTATAACATCAACAAAGTTGCAGAACAAATACCTCGGTATGGTCTGGGACAGGTAATTTATCCGCGTCTGGGACAAGGTTCTTTCAGGTTTGCAGTTGAACAGGCTTATCAGCAATGTGCTGTTACTAAAGAGCATTCTATACCTGCACTTGAGGCCGCCCATATTAAACCTTATAGCCTGGGAGGTTTCCATGAAGTCAATAATGGATTACTCCTGCGCGCAGATATCCACAAACTTTTCGATAAGGGATATGTAACAATAACTCCCGATTACTATTTCAAAGTCAGTGAACATCTCAAGAGTGAATATCATAATGGCAAGATATATTACGAAATGAACGAACGCAAAATCTGGCTTCCAGATAATCCACTAAATAAACCAAATCAAGAAAATCTAGAATATCATCAGAATCATATCTTCCTTAGATAATCCCAAACACAGAAAAATGACGAAAAATAAACATTATTTATTTTTCGTCAAAACCCGAATTTGATACCTACATACATAGAGGGTTTAAAAATTTATTTCAGATTCCTTAACTATCCGGAATTTCCGGATAGTTCAAAATAAAGCGTACCATGAACTACCTGGCAACTATTAGAAAATTTCTAATAGTTCAAATTGGTTTTTTAATTTATTTAGGTGTTCTATGAAGAATTTTAATCCGCATGAAACAGCCACGCTAATGGAACTTGATGGAGTTAAAAATAACCCAGACCTTCCCATTCAGTAATGTCCATTCTTAGCCGGGCACTTATTTAAGAAGTAACATTTTTTTAGTCTCAGTCTTATTAACTCCTGTCAGTTTATAATAATAAATCCCGGAAGAAAGATTTGAGGCATTAAACTGTACCTCATAAATTCTCCCGGCCTCAGCATTATTATTAAACAACTCTGCAACTTTTTTCCCGAGTACATCAAATACGTTCAATTCTGCCTTTGTATTAATAGCAAAAGCAAACTCTATAGTTGTTGAAGGATTAAAAGGATTCGGAAAATTTTGGTTTAAAATGAATCCGTTTGGGATAACCCCTGTCTGAACATCAATAATTTTACTATAGGAAGTTGATCCATCATTATCAACCTTTTTCAAACGGTATGAATATTTATTTCCGGGAGAAACAGTATTATCAATAAAAGAATATTTTTTAGGAGAATTACTCGAACCATGTCCTTGTACAAAACCGATTTTGACAAAAGGAAGGCTTCCGTTACTATTATTAACCTTAGCTCTTTCAATCTCAAAACCGTAATTATTTACTTCGGTTGCTGTTTGCCAATTCAGGGTAACATTTCCGGATGCAACAGAAGCAGAGAAAGAAGTGAGTTGAACCGGAAGGGGAACATTGTTTTTATATATGGCGCCGCCTGTACCGAGGACCCAGCCTGATGAACCCGCCAAACCAATTGTATAAAAATCTGAAGATATGCTGATAGACAGATCATTCCAACTGGAACCTGCGTTGTTAGATAGAAATATTTTACCACCGGTGCCGCAGGTTAAAATATTACCGGCATCAACAAATTTTATTCTGTAAAGTGAACTTGTAGTAGATACAGAAACATTTGTCCAGTTGGTTCCGCCATTCGTAGTCTTAATTATTGTGCCGGCATCACCGCACGCAAATCCAAGATTGGAATTAAGAAAAACTACCGAACATAAAACATTGGTGGTATTGGTAGCCATGGCGTCAGTCCATGTAGTCCCCCCATTAGAAGTTTTGGCAACATAGCCATTTGCACCGGCAACGTAACCGTTATTAGCATCAAGGAAGTAACAAGACATTAGATTTTGAGGGAAATCGCTTTTAATTGCGATCCAGGAAGCGCCTCCGTCAGTAGTTTTATCGAGAATCATACCTCCGTAATCAGAGATAAATCCGGCAGATGTAGTAGGGAAACTGATAGATCCCGGTGATGCAATAGCAGTAGAGGATAAACTTACTTCAGACCAGTTAGTACCGGCGTTGGTAGTTTTAAAGAAAACAGGTGTATAACTAGCATCGGAACCGCAGCCGAATCCAGTATTAGTGCCGACTAACATAAAATCATAACTACCCCCGGCAGCAACAGTGACATTCAAATTAAACCAATCGGCTCCGCCGTTAGTTGTTTTAAAAATACCGCTGCCATCTCCGTTGCAGACGTAACCTGTATTTGCATCAGAAAATGCGCCGGCATATATGCTAAAGCTGACGCCGTGATTAAGGCTGGTCCAGGTAGTACCGGCGTTGGTAGTAGTGATTAATGTGCCCAGTGTACCTCCGGCAAAACCTTTATTGGCATCAGTGAAACAAATGCCGAGAAAACCGTTATTAGTACCACTGGTTTGAGCAATCCAGCTTGTACCAGAATCAGTAGTTTTCCAGATATTGCCGGTTTCATCTGCAATAAAACCTATAGTAGAAGAAGTGAAATAAATAGCCCATATATGATGTGTAGTTACACCTGTAGCACCGAAAGACCAGGTAAGTCCTGCATCCGTAGATTTGCCGAATATACCGCTGGTGCAGGAGACAAAAATATTAGTATTATCGGGAGAATGAGCTCCTATTGTTGTATTAAAATTGCCACCATTTATAGTAGTCCAGTTTGATCCGGCATCAGTAGTTCTGAGAATATATTGACCACTAACAAAAGCAAGTAATTTATTAGAACCGATGTAGAGTATTTTTTGTATAGTACCGGCAACTCCGGTGGTTTGAGTAGTCCAGGTTGCACCCGCGTTGGTAGTTTTAAGAACTAAGCCGTTATCACCTCCAACCCAGCCTGTATTAATGTCGGAAAAGACGATAGTTTCATAACACACATAAACAGACGCGGAAAAGGCTAGGTCTGTCCAGGTTAATCCGCCGTCAGTAGTTTTTATTATCATTTTCTCATAGCCGCAGGCATAACCGGTAGTAGCGCTTGTAAAGAATATGCCCTGAATAACGTCAGTATGTCCGCAATAGATCTCCGTCCAGGTAATACCTGCATCGGAAGTTCTTAGGAGGTAGCCATTGGAACAGGGAGCGAAGCCGAGGCTAGAGTTATAAAAATAGAGATCAGAGATTTGTTGAGAACCTGGATATGGGGATAATTTAGTCCAGGATTGTGCGTACTGCATTGGAAATAATAAAAAGAGAAGCAGTAGAGTGATTGTAAGTTTCAGAATAATATTTCTTTTTTTCAAAATATCTTTTCCTAAATATAATTTCATAAAGTATTCCTTTTTTTAGATGGTATACTGGTAATCAATCAATTCTACAAAATAGAAAGACATTTACTATATAAATTTATGTATGGGGGATTTATTTAGACAATAGATCATTAGGATGAAAAAGGAACTAGATCTTTTTTGCAGTCAAACCGCATTTTGTCCCGATGTAATGTCGTTTGTTAACTCTTTTACATGCATATTTTGGATAACATCTTTGTAATCAGCAGGTCATTAATGAAAAACCCTTTCCCTCGAATTACTTCAGTTCTCTTCATCAAACCCCAAAGTACATTTGAATTACTTCAAGTTCACCAATTGAAGAATTAAGAAATGAGGTTGAGGGAGGAGTTGTATCCTTGAAAGACAGAGTAATTGGCTGACCACTGCGTAAATAATCTTGCAGAGCAATTAAAAATACATATCCGGATGCATTAGAAATATCAGGTAAATTGTCAATGTTAATCTCCATCTGAATGGTTGTTCCCTTAAAATCTCTGATATTATTATTAAAAGAAGCTGTCCGATCTTTTGTTGCCAAAAATATACCGTTATTCGTCCATATGGCAGAAGAGATGGATGAAAAAGTAACCAAAGATGAGGCTCAGGAAATTCTGGAAGAAATTGAGGATAACATCGATTCGGAAATGGGTGTATCCTGGACTTCTATAAGAGTTGGTATCTCTTCTGAAACTCTTGTTAATATCCTTTTAGTCCTATAATTTTGTCTGTAGAGTTAAAATTATTTCCATAATAATTATATAGGATAGATATGAAATTTTTTCAATCAGTTTTTGTATTATTATTGCTGGTAGCTTTAACATCCGGTTGTAAAAAAGATGATGCGTCAACTAACAGCTCCGGAAGCACCTACACCAATAAAATAAATATCGGCACAGGCGTTGATTACGCAAAATTTTTGATTGTAGGTGAGACTTCGACTTTTACGCGTATAGGTTCATACGCTACGATATACTGGCGCCTTGAATCGGCCAATGATATGGGAGGGTCAGATGTTAATATCAAAATAGAAAAACTAACCGGAACTAATTATGTAACTGATACTTTGGCCACTTTCCCGAGCACTCAAAATTATGGCCATATAATGATATCGAATATTTCACTTCAGCACACGGGAAGTTTCAAAATGACGGGAATTCTCGTAAACGGTAATGTTGCTGTCGCTTCTACAAACTTTACTGTTCAATAAACATAAACTTCTCTTCATCAATAACCCATCACCCCAAAAGGTGCGTATGTTGTGCAGGAAAACTTGATAAAGTATCTCAGTAAATGGATTCCACCTTATTTATTTCCGGCAACCGCATAATTTATTTTACGATAATAAATTTGAATTCCTAAATAGGTAAAGGGTTCAGCATCCGGCTCATTTTGCACCTCTAACTTTCTCTCTGTATCTCGATTATCCCGCGTAGAAATAAAAAAGGCTACCAAAACAGTAGCCTTTCCTGAAATAGAATTTATATCCTTATTTCATCAGTATCAATTTCTTTGTTAAAATAAGATCTCCTGACTTCAATTGATAGAAATAAACACCGCTTGCAAGTTTACTTGCATCAAACTTTACTTCATAATTACCCGGTGATTTTTGATCATTAACCAATGTTTCTATTTCCTTTCCCATAATATTATACACTTTTAATATAACTACACCTGTTTTTGAAACAGAGTAATTTATTGTAGTAGTTGGATTGAAAGGATTCGGGTAGTTTTGTGAAAGAGCAAATTCAGTTGGGATTTTGTTTATAGTTTCTTTAACATCTGTCAATTGTGAAATTGGTGCCTTCCAGACAGTGTTGAACATAGTTGCTGCAAACAAATTTCCATTGTCCGCTGCAAAGGAAGTAACATAAACATTCGGCAATCCCACAGATTTCCAGCTTAAATCACTATTATTCATACGGTAAACTCCCTGGCTCCACGTCCCTGCAAAAAGGACCGTATCAGCTACAAAAAGAGAAGTTACGTCTTTAACAAGTGTCGTTTGAGTCCAGTTTGTGCCATTATTGGTCGAGTGAAAAACACCTTGACCAATTGTTCCTGCGAAAAGTTCAGTTCCTTTTACAGCAAGAGAATATACGTAAAGTCCTGTAAGTCCGTTATTAATCTGTGACCAGATGGACCCGTTATTTGTGGAAAAATAAACACCTTGCCCGGTTCCTGCGAATAAGATATTTCCGATAACAGCTAGCGAACTTACGTTTGTATTCGTGGTTGTCGGCAGTCCTGTACTTGCGGAGTCCCAGGTCGCTCCGTTATCCGATGATAAATACACGCCGCCGATTGAAGATGATGCAAATGGTTTCGTACTGGCAAATACTTTACTGCCGATAAATGCAAATGAACTTATAGATGCACCTTGTTCAATCTGAGTCTTAAAAGTTATATTTTGTCCCGCGTCTGTGGAAACATAAACATATCCGTTAACATCCCCAGCAAAAAGATAATTATTTCCTCTGAAGGCAAGTGCGGACATATCAGCCCAGTCATAATCACCATGCATGTTAGGGGTGTTCCAGTTTGACCCGGCATCTGTTGTTAGAAAAACCCCGCCGCTTGTACCCGTAAAAACATTGCCATTTGTTGCAGCAATCGAATTAGCACAGTAATTCGGCAGCCCCCAGTTTATTGATGACCAATTAGTTCCACCATTAGTTGAAACATACATGCCTGTAGCACCATTTACAGCATTATCGCCCGCTACAAGATTTCCGCCAACATAAGCTAATGACAGAATTTGAGTTCCCGATGGAATTCCGGTAGTTACTTCAACCCAATTAGTTCCACTATTTGTTGTTTTCCAAACTTTACCTGCAGCTGCATAGACACTCGATCCTATAAAAGCGAATGAATAGATATACGGGTTTGGGGCATTCAAACCATACTGCATCCAGCCGTCACCGCCATCCGTTGATACATATATACCATTTGCCCAGATCCCGGCATAAATACTTGTTCCATTAACAGCGAGAGAAATAATATCGTTGTCAGGAAGACCATTACTGGCTGATGTCCAGGTACTTCCCAGGTCTGTAGATTTAAAAACTTTGCTATTTGTACCGGCATATATAGTGGTACCGCTGACAGCAAAGCATTCGACTTGTAGGTCGGTCAAACCATTGATCTTTTGTGTCCATGTAGTTCCGTTATCCGTAGATGAATAGACACCGGTTGAATATGTACCTGCAAATACATTAGTGCCTATAGAAGTCATGCAGCTAATTCTTTGATCATTTAGTGTTGTCTGAATCCAGATCAATCCGTTAAGATCTTTAACATAAACCCCATGATCTAAAGTCCCGGCATAAGCTTTAGTACTTGTTACAGTAACAGCTTGAACATCGCCATCCAGTAAACCCCAGTTGGAATGACTCCAGTCTACACCAAGATCCGTTGAAACTAAGGCCCCCCCGTAGGTAGCAGCATAAACATTATTGCCGTTTACAGCAAAACCAGCAACTGCGCCACCATTTGGTCCGGTTTGAACCCATTGTGCTGAACATATTTGTGAAACCATTAGGAAGAAAAACAAGAATTGTAGATAGGTTTTCATTATACCCTCCTTAAATAATGAATTAAACAATAATTGATTATAATAACCAAAATAAAATTAAACATTTTACTAATAAATAATTACATTTATTTTCTTGTTTTGAAAACAAAGGCGGGTGTCTATATTCAAAACTCAACCTGAATCTCATTTATATCTCTGGCATAGATTATTTTTGGAGGACGAGCATTTATAATCCCAAATTCAGATGATGTTTCAGGACTCTGTGTATCTCATACAGAGTCTTCCACCAGCAATTTTTACCTATTCCATAAGTAATGTTTACATGAAATAATGAATAAATTACTCTAAGTCATATATATACTCCTCGTTTTATTATGAAAAGAAATAATATTTTCTGGTATAATATTTGCTGAATAATTAAAAATTGACTGTTGTTTTCTCTTATTTATTCAGGTGGAATTATGTTGTATGTAATAAGTTATCTTTTAGTTTCCTTAGTTTTTATGGGTATTTTATTTTACCTTATTAAACACTCGCCCTCTGGCTGGGAAGATAAAAGTGGCTTCCATACTGTGGAGCAGCAAAAACAACAAGCCCCTCAACTGAGCATAGATTGGACTAGGTCGAGCAGGCTTCATACTGCGAAGCGCCTGACAAGTACCTAACCTTTTATTCCCTTATATTGCGTCCTTTGTACACCTGTCCATAGTCTTTATTATATCCGGCATAAAAACTAACTCTTTATTTAGCAATTTTCTCTCTAATTTAGTTTCTTTGCTTCCTATTAGATAGCCAATCCATCATAATACTGAAAAACATCCGGTCGGTTCTTTTAATATTTAGTTTAGGATCAGTCCGTTGATATATTTCCAACTGCTTTGCCACTTCTAATAATAATGGACACCTATCTGACCCATCCTATAAGGATGTTCATGGTTAAGAGCAAAATTGTAAAACAAATATAGTATTTCATTATTTACCTCATGTTAATTTATTAGAATATTTTATTTCAATAGTATAAATTTCTTTGCAGCACTATAATTTCCTGATTCTAATCTGTATAAATATATTCCGCTTGCAAGATTATTTCCGTTAAACTGAACTGAATAACTGCCTGCGGCTTTATTTTCATTTATTATCGTTGCTACTTTGCATCCGATTGCATTGTAAACAGTGAGCTTAACATTCCCACCTTTGGCAAGGGAATAGTTTATAGTTGTAGTGGGATTGAATGGATTAGGATAGTTCTGATATAATACAAATGCTTTGGGAGATTCGTTATTGGTTACAATACCTGAAGGTTTCGTTTCAGTATAACGGCAAAGCTGATAGTCAGCGAAATATCCATAGGCTGCTTTAAAATAAAGCGCATTGTGGAAAGGTACCCATGCTTCTCAGGGATAAAATGGAGAATCTCCCATAGATGGTGGAGTGGGGCAGACGGTTCCGGCGGCAGTACCATCCGAAGCAAATAATTCTTCGTAGTTTGAAACAGTATCCCACCCGGTCATGATCAACTTATTTTGAAATGAGTATAATTTTGTCGGAGCGAGGCCTTTGGAGGAATTTGTTACTTTAATTGTTCCTTCTGTAGTGCCATCGGTAACCCAAAGCTGGTAATGATTATCAAATATAAGCATATTGTTCAGAATAGATAAATGACGTAGTGACGGATATTGTATTACTGAATCTATTTGTTTAACTACGGTAATTCCTGCTGCTGACCCATCAGCAGTAATACATTAATTTATCAACATACTGATTATCGTCAGTTCCAAAGAAATAAAGTTTATTATTAAACACTGTTAAATTGCTTGGGTTAAGACCATTATAACCCCAATAATTTATAGTGGTTATTCTTTCAACATATTGCGGTTTTACTGTTGTAAATAATAAGCACACAAGAATAAAGACGTAAATT
Source organism: Ignavibacteriales bacterium (assembly GCA_003141435.1). Lineage (GTDB taxonomy): Bacteria > Bacteroidota > Ignavibacteria > Ignavibacteriales > Ignavibacteriaceae > Fen-1301. The sequence continues at coordinate 23,524 of PLLW01000066.1, read as the reverse complement.
GTTTTCATTTTGCTTTTTCTTTGATTTTATTTCTATAAGAAATATTATTTCAAAATTAACATCTTCTTGGTTTCTCTGAAATTCTGCTTGCCGTCCGTTGAATTCACTACGATTGAATAGAAATACACTCCGCTAGCCAATCGTGAGCCATTGAATTGTACCTCGTGGAACCCGGCATCCTGTTCTCCATTTTGCATAATCGCCACCTGCTGCCCAAGCGTATTGAAGACTGCCAATGTCACATGACTTCGATTCGGGAAACTGTAACGAATTATAGTTGTAGGGTTGAAGGGGTTCGGGTAGTTCTGATCAAGTGAAAATGCCCTGGGCATCCCGGTAAGTAATTGCTCTTTTATTCCGGTAGCTTCATTAGTGACAAGAGACGAATCGTTGATGGTTCCGGTGTTTCCTGCATCAATGTAAATCTTTACCGGCTGGTGTGACAAGTCTTGCCAGTTGGGAATAATCAGGTGCGTGGAATGCGCCGGCACTGTTATACGCGCGTGGATAAATTGTCCGGACGAACTTGCTCCCGCTAACTTGATGTTAAGATCGTATATCTTCGATGGACCCAGATTAACAAACTCAACACGGTTACTATCAGGTGTCACTATTTTTATGCTGTCGTTCTGAACTGTTACGCAATTCAGAATTTGAAAGTCTCGTTCGCTTCCGGTTAATCTTGTTATCGCTTCCAGATTAACTGTTTTGGTTTGTGCATCCGAACTTCCGAAACTAACTCCACCATCGTACGAAAGACGATCGGTTTGGGTCTTCACAGCATCTGATCGCCAGTAATTGAACATTCCAGTTTGGTTGAGTACCGAGAATGTCGCTGATGAATCTGTAAACCCGGTCATCTGGATCAAGTATGGGGAGTCAGGAACAAGGTACCCAATGGGAGGTTGTTTAACACTGTTTTCAAGTATAATTGGGATACCATCTCCAAGTGTATTGTATGCAGCACCATTTTGGAATCCAATGCTATGTCCGGCCGGATTGGTGATCACGATTGCAGAGTTGATACTATTGTAGATGTTCAAATATGTTTTTGTGTCCCCAGTTTTTCCTTTTGAGGCAGCAAGTGGACTATTATGCACCGGGTTTGGATCATATAACACAGGCCAGGAAAGAAATTGACTGGCAGATTCTCTAAGAATTATTCCATAGCCGTCGACACGTACCCAACCTAAGGGGTCATAGCTCCAAGAATTGCCTGTGGAATCAATCCAGATAAACGTTGAGTTCCCACCAAGCCAATTTCCTGATGGATAGTTGTTATCATAAACAATAAGGTGATACATACCATTTTCCTGCACTTTCTCAAGGCGGTAGGGAACGATAGAATGACCGCCGGATATTGTACTCAAGCCGATAGCACGGTGATCAATATTATCGGAAAGAAAGTAGGTTTTCAGTTCCTCAAGTGTTTGTCGCACATTCGTTGAATTGTATTTGTCCATGGCATATTGATTATGTTGTTTTCCAAGTTGATTTTCGTAGAGTTGATCGATCACACTTCGCAATGAGTCATTTAATTGACGATCATGAATATTTTGAAAATATCCAACCTCAGGATATACCGAACGGAATTCATCCGGGCGGTCAAATGCCAGCAGACAGCTTTGTGAAAAACCAAAACACGCACCTGAATAAGTAGTATCCTTGAAATAAGCCCAAAGCTTTAATGCTGTAGGAGAATACTTGCCTTCAGAGACGTTTTTGTAACATATGCTTAACCTGAATGTCTTCACAAAAAGAGGCCAATCTATAAAACTCGATGACCTCGCCAGAATAGGGGCTTTGATGAAATCGAAAGGGTAGGATTGATTTGTATAAGGATCTTTATTGAAAAAGTAGTTAAACTGACTATACCAGGATGGCGGCCACATGTTTGAATCCATATTTGCAAATTGCCACGCATGGAGCGCCGGATCGAATAATTCATAATCTCCGTTTGGTTTGAATCGCGTAAGGACATAACCTTTGATTTTGAAATTTGAACTGACAGCACTATCGAGCTGATTATTGAGATTCGTTATAACCAACTTGCATTTACTCGACAGAGTATCAGGAACATGCCAGACAAAGCTGTCGGCAGAGGCAGAAACACTAGGGGTTATTTGTTGGAATGTTTTGCCTTCGTCTGCGCTGTATTTGATTTTTATTGAATCAACGCTGGTTGACTTCCATTTAATTGAATATGTGGAATTGGCAAGAACTACATCATTTAATGCGGGGTTAGTAATCGTAAGTTTTGTTTTAGGAGCACCTACACAACGGATTCCTACAAAACCCCACCAGGAATCCTCGTAAAGAGAATTACGTATCGTTGGAGTATAGGAATAGAACTCGCCGGCGGCATAGACGTTATTAACATAATCGCCCCCCCTGACGACTCGATGATAACCAATATAATATTTGATTGTTGGTCCCCTCGGATCTGTCTGCGCTACGCTGTCATATAATTTATTCCAATCCCAACACCATTCGGATACATTGCCGCTCATATCATATAGTCCTAGTTCATTTGCTCCCTTTTTTCCAACAGGATGGGTAGTCGTTCCCGAATTCTGATAATCCCATGCAACATCGTCTATTATATTACTCCCGCTATAGGCATAACCTTTTGACAGATTCCCGCCTCGTGCCGCAAACTCCCATTCTGCTTCTGTTGGCAATCGATAGCCATTCTCTTGCCATTTCACCGCGTCTGAATTGATAATGAAATCGCCTGTGCGGTATACTGTTGAAAATGTGTTGTCTGTATAATAAACAGGATTCAGGCTATCCATTTCTGAACGTGCATTACACCATTTAATTGCGTCACACCATAACACACAAGTTACAGGATTATTCGCACCGGTTGTAGATGGAAGTCTGGTGGTATTTCCATTGCCGGAGCAGCCATTGAGTCCATTACCCAGGTCAGTGTAGCCGTGAAGCAATCCCCAATTCCTTACTAACGTCCAGGTTTCATAAGTGGTTTCAAACTTATCGATAGAAAAGGGACTCAGAGTAACGGAACGTACTGGTTGAACAGTGGTGGCAGTTAAATTGCTGCTTCCCATCTGAAATGTGCCCCCTGCAACTTGAACCATATCCTGACCATATGACAATGAAACGAGAATAGAATACAAAATAGTAACAAGTAATTTTCTCATGGTATTTTTCCGCTGAACCGATTTATAGTTCAATTAGTATTCTGAGAGTGTTGTATAATTTTACTATAAACGTAATAATTAATAATTAAAATATCAATTATTATTTTGTTAACTGTTCCTCCATGTTAACTATCCCTACAATCCCAAAGTACATTTGAATCTAATAATTCATTTAACACCGTTTATTATGAAATTCATATGATAGTTATCCTCTTTTCCTAAGTGTACCATTATGGCACAGAATCAACGAAAAAATAAATAAAATATATTTTTCGTTGAAACCCGATTTTGTTACCTACCTACATAGAGGATTTAAAATTTTATTTGAGGAAAGGTGAAACCAAAGGTCAGAAATATTTATTGTATTTTTGTCTATATATTTAATCGTTGAATTGCATTCAATAGGCACAACTCATAAAATAAATTCATATGGAAAACAAAAAACAAAATTCTATTGAAATAATAAGAATTACATTTGAGCAAATGATGAAAGAATTTCATCGCATACTACTCAAATATGACTTTACACCGGAGAAAGCAAATATTTGTGCAAGAATTTTTGCCGAGAGTAGTTTAGATGGAATTTATACTCACGGCGTAAACAGATTTTACGCATTTATTAAATACATAAAGGAAAAATGTATTAACGTCCATGCAGAACCAGAGAAAAAAAACAGCATAGGGGCTTTCGAACAATGGGATGGAAATTTAGGTCCCGGTCCTCTCAATGCATTGAAATGCACGGACCGCTCGATGGAACTTGCAAAAGAATTTGGAATTGGTTGTGTCGCTTTATCTAATACAAACCATTGGATGCGCGGCGGTACTTATGGATGGAGAGCCGCTAAAGCAGGATTTGTTTTTATCGGTTGGACAAATACAATAGGAATTATGCCCGCCTGGGGTGCTGTCGATTCTCGGTTAGGCAACAATCCTATTGTCCTTGGTTTACCTTACAATGACGAAGCAATTGTTATCGATATGGCTTTATCGCAATTCTCTTATGGTAAAATGGAAATTGCAAAATCGAAAGCAGTGCCGCTCCCGGTGCCTGGCGGTTACAATAAAGACGGAGTAATGACAACTAATGCTGCCGAAATTCTTGAATCAGGACGACCGCTGCCGATTGGTTATTGGAAGGGAGCGGGATTAGCATTACTATTAGACATTCTTGCATCAGTTTTATCGGGCGGATTCCCGACTCATGAGATTAGTAAGCACAAATATGAACATGGTATTTCTCAGGTGTTTATTGCAATAGATCTGTCAAAACTTGGTGCTAATTCGGTAATCTCAAGTACTATCAATCAAATAATAGAGAATTACCATAGTTCAATCCACGAATCTGAATCGGTAGAAATTCTTTATCCCGGGGAGCGTGTCCTTAATACTCGTAAAGAAAATTTGTTGCATGGCATTCCCGTTAATAAAACTATTTGGAATAAGATTCTCACCCTCTAATTCTAATCCTAAAGAATCATATTATTCGGCAAATCGTTTTCTGGTAGCACACAATTACAATATGGAAAATTATAACCCTAAAGGATTAATCCCTATTTCATCCCCTTGACCTATTAAATGTCCTCACTCCTAATCATATCTTTCAACTATAATAATATAAGGATCTACTTATGAAAACAGACGCTGGTTTATGGATCGATCATAGGAATGCTGTTGTTGTAATTCTCAAAGAAAAAGGAGAAGAAACTAAACATATAAATTCAAATATGGAAAAGCATGTACGATTTGGTGGTGGAGCCCAGGGTAACACAGAGGAGGACATCCGCGACAGACGCTTTGCCAATCATCTCAACAAATATTACGATGAAGTAATCACTTGTCTTGGTAATGCAACTTCGATTTTAGTATTTGGACCCGGCGAAGCTAAGGTTGAACTTAAGAACCGTATTGAAAACGATAAAATAAAAAATTGTTCAGTCAATATTGAAACGGTTGATAAAATGACGGATAACCAAATAGAATCAAAGGTTAGAAATTACTTTCTGCAATCTGTATGAATAATAGATAATAAGGATTTACAAATAGTGAATGTAAATTAATTAATAAAAAAAGAGATAAATTATAGAATTAATTATTTATGGAAATGAGCAGAGCATGCTGGCACCTCCGGATTTGACCGCAGAAATAGAAAGATTGCAAGAGGAACTTCTAATTGAAAAAGAACGAAACCTGCGTACTCTTGCTGATTTCAGGAATTATCGTCGCCGGGTTGAACATGATGTTCTTATGCTTGCCGAAGTTAGCCAACAGGGGATGATAAATCCGGTTCAAAATATCATTAACGATATGCGAAATCTTTACGTTGCAAATAATCTGGTAGTCATTAATTTGATATGAAAGAAGATTATGATATAATTTCTGAAACTTCCCGGTCACAATACCTTCGGTAAACCTTTTTCTGGTAGCACTCAGTCTGATAATGACCTGGTTATTATCAGACTCTGTTGAATTACTTCTGAATAATGAAAAGTATTTCCGCTATGGCATTAGTCCCTTTTTCATCCCTTTGCCCGATTGAATTAAGATATCCATCTTCATAGCTTTATATTGAATGCTAAGTTCAAATGTAAAAATTAAATATGTTAATGCAGCTAACAACAATTAGGTAGGTTAAAATAATGAATAAAAAAAATTATAAATCATGGCTTTTGTTATGAATAGATTATCGATAAAAGAAAAAATACAAAATAACATCATATTTTCTACATTACAACATCCGGTTACTAATATTACATTGCTACTTATTAATACTATATTAGTTTTCATGTCAGTTTATATAGCTCATGGAGCATTATCTGTTTCCCAAACAACTGTAGAAAGTACAACTAACCGGTTCAAAGCCAATAGAATAGCTTCTGATAGTCTGTTTAGAACTCAAATGATGTATTCTAAGTTGTTAAATGATACTTTAGTGTCTCAGGTGGTAAAACTGCAGCAAATCAGCCAATCTCAGTTAAAGAATTCCCTTTTGTTAAGTGATAACTTAATTTCTCAGGTAGGCAAGCTGCAACAAGTCAATCAGTCGCAGTTAAATTATTCACAGTTATTAAGTGATAGCTTAATGCACCAAATTTTCCGTATACAGCAGATAAACCGTAATCAACTGGAAATGAGTGACAAACAGCTTGGTATTTGGGATAAATTCCAAAAAGAACAGTTGAATATAAAACCAAAATAATCTTACAGGAAATTGTTTGCACGGCTCGTTGTAAAACGCCAATAAGCATGAAATCGCTATGATCTCTCCTGCAATATGGAGAACCCTGCTCTGGACTACCATTGTAATCTATCTCTCTGCCTTTATGATTCTATTCCTCATCTTCAACCGTTATTCCTGCATTTCTTTACGCGTGCTCACCCTGGCATAAATAGTAATTCGTTTTCACATTTATGTGATACTTAGCTATTTTTGACATAGATGGAGTTTTTAATAAGCACAATATGTTTGAAAAACAATTTAATTTAAGATACTTTGAGATGGGTCAACATGGAGGTGCCTCACCTACCACAATTTTAACGCTGTTAGAAGAAGCCGCGGCTGATCATTGTCTGTCAATGAAACAGAGCTTATATGATTTGTTTAATCAAAATATAGGCTGGATTCTGCTGTCAGGATATATGCAAATGGAACGTTACCCATTGTATAAAGAAAAAATCACAATTAGAACGTGGATATCAAAATATACAAGCATTAAGGGGATTAGAGAAAACATAATTTATGATGAACAGGGAAGTATTATAGGAAGAGCAAAGGGCTTGTGGTTATTCTTTGATATAAAAAGAAGAGTGCCTGTTAGAATATTTGATGATATTAAGGAAAAGTGGTCTTGCTTTCCGGAAGAAAGTATTAGGTATGATATAAATAAAAAAATTCAGGCGATCGACTCTGCTCAATATAAAAAATGTTTTCTTGTGCATCGGTATGATATGGATTCAAATAAACATGTAAATAATTTGAGATACTTGCAGTGGTTAATTGAAACTATTCCAAATGAGATTATGGATAATTATTATATGCATTCAATAGATGGTCGTTTCGTTGGTGAAGCTCAATTTGGTCACACAATTGAATCTTTAACGGAATATGAGAATGATCCTCACAAATTTATTCATACAATAAGAGATCTTGATAGTAATCAGGTTTGTTCTATTGGAAGAACGGTTTGGAAGAATAGGGTATAACTACGCTCCCAAGTATGAAATCGCTATGAACTCTCCTTATTCTGTTACACTATAATTCTAAATTTCCCTCATGCTCCGAAATTTGGGCGGAGAGATGTAGTCCTTTTTTCATCCCTTTGGGTGATTGAAATAGTGTACGATTTAATTGAATTTTAAATTATGATAATGAATTATTTTATCACAAACCTGAAATAGCATAATTAAAAGGAGGTTTTTAATGAGTAAAATAACAACTAAGGATAAAACGCAAATCTACTATAAGGATTGGGGTTCCGGTAAACCCGTCGTTTTCAGTCATGGCTGGCCTCTCAACGCTGACGCCTGGGAATCCCAGATGGTCTTCCTTTTTGCTCATGGCTATCGCTGCATTGCTCATGACCGTCGCGGNNGCTGATCTTGCGGAACTATTCGAAACACTCGACCTGAAAGGGGCAACCCTGATTGGTCATTCAACAGGTGGAGGCGAAGTTGCACGTTACATTGGGCAAAACGGCACTTCCCGCGTTGCTAAGATTGTCCTGATGGGATCAGTTACTCCACTTATGCTGAAAACAAAAGCAAATCCCGGCGGACTACCTATCGACAAGTTTGATGAAATCCGCGCCGGTGTAAATGCTGACCGATCGAAGTTCTTTATGGATCTGAGCACTCCATTTTTCGGTGCTAACCGGGAAGGGAATAAGGTTACTCAGGGAATGCGCGATGCATTCTGGTTTCAGGGAATGCAAGGTGGTTTATTGAACGAACTCGATTGCATAAAAGCATTCTCAGAGACCGATTTTACAGACGATCTGAAGAAATTTGACGTCCCGACATTGATCATCCATGGCGATGATGACCAGATCGTACCGATCGCTGATTCAGCTTTGATGACATCGAAGCTGGTCAAAAATGCTAAGCTGAAAATTTATCCCGGCGGACCTCACGGATTGGCTGACACACACAAAGACCAGCTGAATGCAGACCTGCTGGCATTCATCAAGGACAAGGCTTAGTATAGAGCCTATTTATTAACATAAAAAAAGGATATATAAAAATGAAAGGATATAAAAATAACATTGAAAAAAGTACTTTGGAAAACAATAATTTCCGAAAAGTATTGTATACCGCCAAACATATGCAGCTTGTACTGATGAGCCTAAAACCCGGAGAGGAAATAGGTGCAGAGATTCATAAAAATTCAGATCAATTTTTCCGTTTTGAAGGTGGAACTGGGAAATGCATTTTAGATGGAAATGAATATCAAGTGAAAGATGGGGATGTTATTATTGTACCGGCAGGTGCAAAGCATAATGTAATAAATACAGGAAGCTCTAAAGAATTAAAAATGTACACCATCTATGCTCAACCTAACCATAAAGACGGTGTTGTAAGGCTTACTAAACAAGACGCGGAAAACAACGAGGAAGAGTTTGACGGTAAAACAACAGAATAACGAATTCCATTAATAAAAATATTTCCCAACACAGGTAACATTATGACGAATAAAAAAGAAACTAAACATCGGTCCATGTTGCAGAGAATAGCACGGAAGGCGATGCTTGTGAAAGGACTGATGCCGGATTTTTCCCCTCAGGCAATTGCTGAACTGAACGGAATCAATAATGCTATCACAAAAATTGATGGAGCAGCAAAGGATCTTAGAAATCTTATTTGGTGCTCGATTGATAATGATGATTCGCTCGACCTGGATCAGCTTACAGTCGCTATACCGAATCCCGGGAATTCTGTAACTATTCTTGTCGCCATTGCTGATGTTGACGCAATTGTTAAGAAAGGATCGCCTATTGACGATCATGCGAAAAACAATACAACTTCAGTATATACAGCCGCAGAGATATTTCCGATGCTTCCGGAGAAACTTTCAACCGATATTACTTCTTTAAACTTCGAAACAGATCGGCTTGCAGTTGTAGTTGAAATGAGTATCGGAGAAGATGGATCATTGCTGAGTTCTGATGTATATCGTGCAATGGTAAAAAATCATGCAAAGCTTGCCTATAATAGCGTTGCCGAATGGCTTGAAAATAACGGACAAATGCCTAAAGAGATTGGAGAAGTTAAAGGACTGGAAGATAATCTCAGACTTCAGGATAATATTGCAAAGAAATTGAAATCACTTAGACATGCACACGGTGCGCTTGATCTGGAAACGATACAGGTGCGTCCGGTTTTTGATGGTGATAATGTTAAGGAAATGGAGGTAGATAAAAGGAACAGCGCTAAGGACATAATAGAGGATTTTATGGTTGCTGCAAACGGAGTAACAGCACGGTACCTTAAATCTAAAAATTTACCCTCCTTACGTCGCGTAGTTCGGACACCCAAACGCTGGGATAGGATTGTTGGGTTAGCTTCAGAACATAGTTTTACTCTTCCGTCGCAGCCTGATTCAAAGGCATTAGATCAATTTCTGCTATCGGCAAAAAATTCAGATGCTTTACGTTATCCGGATCTTTGTCTTAGTGTAATTAAATTATTAGGACCGGGAGAATATGTCGTGGAACTTCCGGGAGGAAATTCTGAAGGACACTTCGGCTTAGCCGTTAAAGATTATGAACACTCAACAGCACCTAATCGCAGATATCCTGATCTTATAACCCAGCGTCTGTTAAAGGAAGTGATGGCTGGACAATCAACGCCCTACACAACTGAAGAACTGACTGCTCTGGCAAGTCATTGTACTCAGGTAGAAGATTCAGTAAAAAAAATAGAGCGTTTGGTTGAAAAATCAGCGGCAGCTATGGTGATGGAATCAAAAATTGGACAGGAATTCGATGCCATAGTTACAGGTGCATCTGAGAAAGGTACCTGGGCTCGTTTGTTAAATCCCCCTGTTGAAGGAAAACTTATAAGTGGATTTGAAGGGCTGGACGTCGGTAACAGGCTTCGGGTTAAGTTGGTTCACACAGACGCTGAGCGCGGATTTATAGATTTTAAGAGGGTCGGCCCTTAAAACATATATCAAAGACTGATGGCGAGGTTAAAATAATTGATAGCCGTATTGTCTATCCCGAATTTACTTCTGTAATATTTCCCGACTGTCGATCCGATTGCGTAAGACATTAATGAGGCTGCAACTGCATCCGAAAACCAATGCATTCCTCCTCTGTTAACAGAGGAAACTCCAAGCACCATATAAGCAACATAACTGTAACCAACAACTTTCAACCAGGTTTTATCAGGATAAAAACTTGTTAATGCAGATACTACTGCCATTGTTGATGATGTATGTCCTGATGGCCAGCCCCAAAAAACACCCCCTCTCAAAAAGCCAAATCGAAATGTTTTACTTAGGTCACTCATATCTTCTGTATGTCTCCAATCAGGATTAGGACGACCTGTAATTGCTTTTAATAGTGTATTGTAACTAAATGCAATTATGCTCGATTGAAGTACTGCATAGGAAGCACCAACTGCTTCATCATCTTTATGTAATTTCCCATATGCAAAGAGAGATCCTCCTACCACAAAAGGAAAATACATTGCAATTCGGATAACAGGAATAGTCACATTTCCATATTCTTCATGCTCATTAAAATATTTATGTATATAATAATCAGCATCACTTGTAACCAGAATCGCTGTTGACGCCACACCTGCCAAATGAAAATAAAGGTTATTTCCTTTAAAACTGTTAACTATATTATTTCCAAAATTACCAAGTGGATCTAATTTAGGATTTGTAGAAATATTTTGCTGGGCATTAGCAAGAGTTGTTAAACACAGAAGTATAAAAAATATTTTCGCTGGCGGATTATTTTTCATATCAGAAATTTAATTGTTATCCGGATGTCATTCAACTGCTGTTCTATAATTTGCCCATCTGGCTTATGAAATATTGTAATTGACCATAAGCCTGTTTAACTATAAAGGTGGATAATTTTGCTATTGTGTTTGTCGTTGAATTGGAATTATCGAAGGATTCATATTTAACTAGGACATTATCATTCGTGGATGGTTTAATATATTTCATCGACCACGTTAAAGTTGAATCTTTAAGTTCATAAGAGGGTGGACCTGCACTGAATGTTTCCCAGGATGGGAAAATACCGTCCTTTAATACAATAGTTATATCTATTGATTGAATAGTGCTCTTCCATACAGCGGCATGAGCTAAATCGATTAGAAAACCACGCCCCCCCTTGGTTATAACTGTTGTATCTGACTCGGAAAGAGAGTCATTATCTGAAAGTGTAGTTTCAGCCCAGAACAACGCTTTCACCTTACGACTTTCATGTGGTTGAAATTTGGCTTGTATAGTATACCATTCTTCATCACCATCTTTAATAAATTTAGGATTCACTCTTTCACCCTGAACCCAAAGTTGCATACTAAGAATTCCATTTGAAATTCTGCCTTCGGGATTACCCCCATTTTCATTATACCCTATTGATGGGAGTGCCAATTCCTGTTCTACATCATTTTCACTTTGGTTGATAAAAGCAGATTCTGAATATACAACAACAGCACTTTCGTAGACAAAAATAACAAATTGCAGATCTCTAAGTTCTAAGTGGCTTTCAGTGCCGTTTGTATTCTGCCTGCATTGAAACGGGGGAATTATTGCAAAATAATCTTTCGTTTGTGCTGTCAAGCGGACAGATGATATAATCACAAGTAGAAGAAAATATAATAACATATAACGATGGAGGCTTAACATAAAATTGCTCCCAGCACAATTGTTGTATAACTGTTTTATCAAATATACTTGAATTTATTTCCTTTTAATATTGTAAACTTATCAAATAAACTAAACTAAATCACTTGCTTGGATTCCAAACGTATTTTCCTTCTTTGTCGATATACCCCATCTTGCCGCCAACGGTTACCCGGGATAAACCATCAAAGAAATTCTCCAGATTGTCGAATTGAGGATTGATAATGTATTTCCCTTCCTTGTCGATATAACCCACCTTGCCGACGGTACTTACTACAGCAAAACCATGAGAGAAATTCCTCACATTATCAAACTGGGGATTGATAATATACTTTCCTCCTTTGTCGATATAGCCCCACTTTCCACCTGTACTTACTGCAGCTAAACCATCAGAAAAATCCATGGCAGCATCAAACTGAGGATTGATAATATAATTCCCTTTTTTGTCTATATAGCCCATCTTGTTGCCGGTAGTTACCACAGCTAAACCATCAGAAAAATCTCCGGCAACGTCAAATTGAGGACTGATCATGCTTTTTCCTTCTCTGTCAATATATCCAGACTTCCCACCGGTATTTACCACTGCAAAACCATCAGAGAAATTCCTCTCATTGTCGAATTGAGGATTGATAATATATTTTCCTTCTTTGTTAATAAAGCCCCACTTTCCGCCTGTACTTACTGCAGCTAAACCATCAATAAAATCCCTGGCATCGTCAAACTGAACATTGATAATGTTTTTCCCTTCTTTGTCTATATAGCCCACCTTGCCGCCGGTGCTTACCATAGCATAACCATTAGAGAAATTCCTCGCATTGTCATACTGAGGATTGATAATGTATTTCCCTTCTTTGTCTATATAGCCCCACTTTCCACCTGTGCTTACCGCAGCTAAACCATTAGAAAAATCCCCGGCAACATCAAATTGAGGATTGATGATGCTTTTCCCTTCTTGGTCGATATATCCTGCTTTGCCGCCGCTGCTTACTAAAGCTAAACCATCATAGAAATTCCTCGCATCGTCAAACTGAGGATTGATAACCAGTTTTCCATCTCTGTTTATAAAGCCGGTTTTGCCTCCTAAAACAACTGGGAAAAGTCCAACAGATTCCTTTTTATCGCCCCTGGATTCTTTTTTACTGCATGAAGTAAAAGAAAGAAGTAACGTCATACAAATAAATAACGAAAATGCATATTTCATAGCCTTAATTCCTTTTGTTGAATATAGTTTGGGTTTATTTAACCTTGATTAATATTATGAATAACCAATAATCATAACAATAGTTCGAAGGGATGAATAAGGGATTAACTCTTTCGGATGAGTTGGGTCTGCTGAAGTTTGCTTACCCTAATGGTGTAGTTCCTTTTTCATCCCTTTGGGCGATTGTCTTTTCTTACATCTCGCCGTAGCTTAATTCATATTTAATCCGGTCCAATTTTCAAATGGAGAATAATATCATGAACAAAACAACATATGCCTCTCTCGTCGTAGGACTCATCATCGTCTTCGTGATTTTCATACTTTCTAGCACTCGGTCAATGAGCGGTGGAACGATGAATGGCGGGATGGATGGAATCGGATGGGGTGGACATGGTGGGATCTGGGTTATCTCCATAATTTCACTCTTTATCGGTGTCGGAATCGGTTGGATCCTCTTTAAAAAGAAGGGGTGACCGAAACGTAATGTTAATTCAACTCAATCGGGAAAGAAATTGCTGACGCTACCGCAAATGTTCTGGTTGTGTCTCCGTCAAAGAAAAACTCTTCGGTCGATCTCAAGTCTACGATGGAGCACTTTGGTGGTGTCCTCACGCTCACTGAAAAGGGAGAATATCACCTTACAGTCAGCGTCATAGTTGGTGGAGTTACCAGGTCAACGCAGTTCCAATACGTAGTGGAGTAGACAGCGTCCAAATCCACATAAGGATTCTATAATTCATCCAGTTCGCTTACGTAATATTGTAATTCACCGTAAACTTCTTTAACTATAAACGTAGACAATTTTGCCATTGTGTTTGTAGTCGTATCAGAATTGTTGAAGGAATCATACGTAACAAGGATATTATCATCGCCGGATGGTTCAATATATTTCATCGACCAGGTTAATGTGGAATCTTTAAGATCATAAGAGGGAGGAGTTGCACTGAATGTTTTCCCGCTTGGTAAAATGCCATCTCTTAATACTACTGTAATATCTATTGATTGAATTGTACTGTTCCATACCGATGCATGATCTAAATCGATTAGGAAACCCCGTCTTCCATTGGTTATTATTGTTGTATCTAATCCGGGAAGTGAGTCAACATCTGCAAATGAAGTTTCAGCCCAGAACAGTGTTTTCACCTTACGACTTTCATGTGGGCGAAGTTTGGCTTGTATTGTATACCATTCTTCATTCCCGTCTTTAACAAATTGAGGACTCACTCTTTCGCCCTCTACCCAAAGTTGAGCGCTAAGGATTCCGTTTGAAATTCTGCCGCTGTTATCATTCCCGTTTTCATTATGCCCTGTTGATGGGATTGCCAGTTCCTGTTCTATAACATTTTCGCTCTGGTTTATAAAATCAGATTCTGAATAAACAACCACTGCATTTTTATAAACGAAAACATCAAATTCCAGATTCCTAAGCTCTAATGGGCTTTCAGTGCCGGTCGTATTCTGCCTGCTGTGAAATGGCGGAATTATTGCAATATAATCTTTCGTTTGCGATGTTAAATAAAAAGGTGAAATAAGCACAAGCAAGAGAAAATATAATGAAATATTACGGTAGATGTTTAGCATAATTGAATTTATTTCCTTTCAATATTATAAACTCGTAATAAATGGGTTTATAGTCAAGCTTTTTACTCACTCATCTCAATGTAGGGATAGGCTATAATTTCTGGAGTAGCCGCGACAACCGGCAAATGTGGGATGTAATAATTCATAACTCATGATTTATTAGTACATTACTATTATTAAACCGGAATCCCATATTTCAAATGAATAAAACAAATAAATTTAGGATACTCTTTATTATCGCCATCGTCTTAGGTATGATGATCGGTTTTATTGATTCACGACCTCATTGGGATGATGCCGGCATAACTGCAGGAATGATTCTTATTGTAACTGCATGTCTGGGCTTTGTTATGCCTAAGTGTGCCTGGGTGTGGGCAATATCTGTTGGTATCTGGATTCCAATTTGGAAAATATTTCCAATACAAGACTACTCATCAATTATAGCTATTCCTATAGCATTCGATGGCGCCTACATAGGTGTACTGATTTATAAATTATTCTTTTCCAGTTCCGATTAACCAGCCAATCATGGATAGCTCAATTTATTCCCATCCTCACTGAACGCGTTTGAATATAATATAATGGTCATCATATTTTATAGGTTTAGTAAAGCCGCCCTCACTTAAGTTTATAAGACTATTTCTTATAAACTCCGAATACTGGTGAATGTCAACTTCGCCAAGATCCATATATTTCCCGAGCGCTGGAAACTGGGAAACAGAATTTACAACATCTTCAAATTTGCGCCCTTCAGCAAGGTATGTGTAAAATGAATCGGCAATTTCATATGAGGGGAAAAGAACAGCCGATAAAGAATAAAATATTGGCTCAGCAATTCTGACTCTCATTTTCTGATGCACCCAGCAGGTAACCGGATTATTATTCACACGCATTGGAGTAAATTCCCATGTACGGATAGTTGCAACTGCAATTGAATCCCATTCCTTGATGCCGCTGCCTCTTTGTAGTTTTACATCACCAACGGAACCATCCTCTAGGATAAGAATATCGGTTGCTAGTAAAACATCCGGTTGAGATATGGAAAGTGGAATGGATGGGAAAGGATACTGTACTAATAAAACAGGTGCGTGATTATTTGTTGTTTGTTGAATTGATGAACAACCCGATAAAAACAACAGACAGATTAAGATTACAGATGGTTTCATAGCCCACCTCATTTTATAATCTCTGGCAGTATTATAACTTCCCTTATAGGGAAATTTACAAATTCATTTGACTGTCACTGGTTATGGTAATAATTATTTATTTTATTTTCAATAGTAATTATCACATATATGATAAGCGGTATTTCGAATATCTTTTTCAATTTACCTTTTAAGAGCTAAAGTCTATATATTTAATAATAATAATTCAGGCATTTGATATATGCCGCTATTTTAACATAAAAATATTATTATTTATATAACTAAAAAAAGGCAAGAAAATGAAAGCAAAGATTTTTACTCTGCTGTTCTTTGTTCTGACTGCTTGGTTTATTCCCGGATGCTATGTCAGTTCTGTAAGCCAGGATAACGGGCAAAGCTATAATTCTGACTACCCTGAATATAATGTCGATGATTTAAATCAGTATGGTCAATGGGAAGATGTAAATTCGTACGGTAGGGTCTGGTCTCCATCTGTGGTTAACGATTGGCAGCCCTTTACAAACGGTCATTGGACTTGGGACGGAAACGATTGGGTTTGGGTTTCATACGAACCATTCGGATGGATTGTTTATCATTATGGTTCCTGGGATTATTCTCCTGATTATGGTTGGTTCTGGATTCCAGGAAGTGAAGAATGGACTCCTGCTTGCGTGCAATGGATTGATTACGGGGACTATGTAGGATGGGCTCCTCGGCGTTCTCACAATGGGAATTGGGCTGAACCTTGGAATGATAATAATGTGCACCCATGGACAGTCGTAAAAATGGGAGATTTTAATCGGGAGAATGTAATGTCATACAGAATGCCTAATGTGGCTCGTGTTGACAATTCTAATCAAAACCCGATTCAAAGACGTCAACCGGACGTAAAAACTATTCAGCGTTATGTTAAAGAGCCGATCGGTGTTGTGAAATTTGAAAAAGAACCTGTAGTAACTCAAATTCCTCCTGTAAGGACTAACAATGCTCCGGAAAGAACCGTCACTACTCCTGTAAGGAATGATAATCCTCCCGAAAGGACTAACATTACTCCTGAAAGACCTAACACTCCACCGGTTACCAAGCCGCAGAGTAATAGACATATTGTTCGTATGCAGGTTCCTCCAGCTGAAAAACAGAAAGTAGATAGATATAGTCCTAAAGTTCAAAAGGATGTTTTGGTAAAAAAGAATCCTAGAACCCAGCAGAAGTAAATATCTAATAGCTATTCTCTCCCACTGGAAAAATTAAGGTGATGGGTGTATAATCTTATTGCCCGTCACTCTCTTTTAATACATTAATATATACTTTGTATAATATTTTTAGTTGTAATCTAATAAATTATATAAATATTAAAAGAGACATTTTTCCGGTCATATCTGTATTCTTACTCGATGCTCTGGAAAATTATCTTAGGTGAAATACTTAAGAAGGATAATGAACATGTTAGTTGAAAAAAATATTTACGTCGCACAAACTAAAGGTGAAATCACTATAACCCGCTATTTCAATGCTACTCGTGATCTTATGTGGAAAACCTGGACCGAACCAGAACGTATTAAAACTTGGTGGGGCCCAAAAGGCTATACTTCACCTATATGTAAAATCGATTTCTGTGTTGGAGGCGTTTTGTTGTTTTGTATGCGTTCTCCTGATGGGCGGGATTACTGGAGCACAGGGCTCTTCCGTGAAATTGTGGAACCCTCGCGTATTGTTTGTACCGATAGCTTTGCTGATGAAAGGGGTAACATTGTCCCTGCTTCTCATTATGGAATGAGTGTTGACTTCCCTTTGGAAATGCTGTGGACTATAACCTTTGAAGAGATTAATGGAAATACTAAGCTTACTTTACAGCATTCAGGTCTGCCTCCCGGCGAAATGAGCGAATTGACTAAACAAGGTTGGAATCAATCCTTAGATAAGTTTGCTGAAACTCTTAAATATTCTTTACCAAGAAAATCCATATTATCTTAATAGACTAACCAAAAATAGGTAGGAAATAATGATATCAAAAAAAATAGCAGTCATTGTCGGTAGCCTTCGAAAGGAATCTTATAGCCTTAAGGTAGCCAAAGCACTCATAGCACTTGCACCTGAATCGCTTACTCATGAAATCATTGAGATAGGTGACCTTCAACTTTACAACGAGGATCTCGAGAAAACTCCGCCTAATGCATGGACTAGGTTCCGTGAACATTTGAAAGGCTTCGATGGTGTCCTTTTCATTACCCCTGAATATAACCGCTCGGTTCCTGCGGTACTTAAAAACGCAATCGATGTTGGCTCCCGTCCTTATGGGAATAGTGCATGGGATGGGAAACCTGGCGCGGTTGTTAGCGTTTCACCGGGAAACATCAGCGGATTCGGCGCAAATCATCACCTGAGACAATCATTGGTGTTTCTGAATGTTCCCGCTATGCCGCAGCCTGAAGCATACATTGGAGGCGCAGCTAAACTGTTTAACGACAATGGCGACCTTATAAACCAATCAACTCGGGAATTCTTTCAAAAGTTTATGGTTGCTTTCGCTCAATGGGTTTCAAGAAATCCTGATTAGTTAACACGGATCTTTCAATTTAACAATCCTAATACAGGAAATAATTATGGACAACATGGTCTTTCATAAAGCAGATACAAGGGGTCATGAAGATCATGGCTGGCTTAATACATACCATAATTTTAGTTTTGGTCACTATTATGAGCGTGATAGGCTGCAGTTCGGTACCCTTCGGGTTCTGAATGATGATACGGTTGCCGCCGGCACTGGCTTTGACAGACATCCGCATAATAATATGGAGATCATTAGCATTCCCCTCGAAGGTGAACTCGAACATCAGGATAGTATGAATAATATTCAGATCATCAAAACAGGCGATATCCAGGTCATGAGCGCTGGTAACGGCATTTTTCACAGCGAGTATAATAGAAATAAAAATATTGAGGTGAAGTTTCTGCAGATTTGGGTCCTTCCCAATAAATTGGATGTCCAACCAAGATATGATCAGGTATCTCTTGATCCCTCAAAAAGAATAAATAAGCTTCAGCAGATAGTTTCCCCAAATCCTAAAGATGAAGGTGTCTGGATTTATCAGGATGCATGGTTTCATCTTGGGAAAATACAAAATGAGCATCAGGTTAATTATAAGATTAAAAGAAAAGGCAACGGAGTGTTTTGCTTCCTTCTTTCTGGAGAGATGAAAATCAATAATAACCTGCTTCAAAAAAGGGATGCGGTTGGGCTTTGGGATTTGGATTCCATTGATCTTGTCTCTCTCTCTGATGATAGCGAAATTCTGGTCATGGATGTTCCTATGAAAAATTCAATCTGATTAGAATAATATCAGCCTCATCATATTGTCACTAAAGGATTCATTCCTTTGCATTTATACACCCCTATCTTTATATTTGTCCGTAAATTTTACAACAAAGAAATAATCCCTAAATGCAAAAAATATATATTAAAGATCTTTCCCAATATGTTGGACAGGAAGTCACCCTATCTGGCTGGTTATTTAATAAAAGATCAGGCGGTAAGATTAAATTCTTGGTCCTTAGAGACGGTTCAGGTTATCTCCAGTGTGTCTATTTCAAAGGAAATGTTTCAGAAGATGTGTTCAATATGGCTGATAGGATTGGACAGGAATCATCAATCGAGGTTATTGGTAAAGTTAAGGTAGAGCCCAGGGCTCCCGGTGGCTTTGAACTCGATGCTACTGATCTTCATCTGATTTCTGAAGCTCACGATTATCCTATTACTCCCAAAGACCATGGTATCGAATTCCTTATGGATAACCGCCATCTGTGGCTTCGTTCTTCTAGACAGGTTGCCATAATTAAAATAAGGCACAGAATCGTTAAAGCTATAAGGGATTTCTTCGACGAAAGGGGATTTACCTTAATGGATCCTCCGATATTAACTCCTGCTGCATGCGAAGGAACTTCCACTCTATTCGAAACTGAATATTTCGATCTTGGTAAAGCTTACCTTACTCAGTCCGGTCAGTTATATGCCGAAGCAGGCGCAATGGCTTTAGGAAAAGTATATACCTTTGGTCCTACTTTCAGGGCTGAAAAATCCAAGACAAGAAGACATCTTACTGAGTTCTGGATGGTTGAACCCGAAGTCGCTTTTAACAATCTAGACGATGATATGGATCTGGCTGAGGAATTCCTCGAATATATCGTCCAGACTATCTTAAAAGACAAACAGGAGGAATTAAAAGTTCTTGAAAGAGACACCTCAATACTCCAGAAGGTAGTTCGTCCTTTCCCAAGAATTTCCTATGATCAGGCAGTTGAAATATTAAAAAAGAATGGCGTCGACTTCCAGTATGGTAATGATCTCGGTGCTACCGATGAAACTATAATTTCAAACCAATATGATAGACCCGTAATGGTGCACAGGTATCCTTCTGCTGTTAAGGCGTTCTATATGAAAAGAGATCCTGAGAATCCCAATTTAGCTCTCGCTGTTGATGTGCTTGCACCTGAAGGGTGCGGTGAAATTATTGGTGGTAGCCAGCGTGAAGATGATTATGAGCTTCTCCTTGCAAGAATAAAAGAGCATAATCTTCCGCAAGAAGCTTTTGAGTGGTATCTTGACCTGAGAAGATTTGGCTCAGTTCCCCACGCTGGTTTTGGTTTAGGTCTGGAAAGAACTGTTGGATGGATTTGTGGACTCGATCATGTCAGGGAAACTATTCCTTTCCCAAGAATGATCTATAGAAACACTCCATAATATTTTCTGATAATCAGTAAAATCTTTTAGCAATAATTATGTCGTTAGAACTTATCCTGTTTATTCTGTTCGCTGCTGTTGCTGCTGTATCAGGTATATTGATGATAACACGTTCCAACCCAATAATAGCAGCCCTGTTCTTGATCCTTAATTTCGGTTCTTTGGCAGGGTTATATTTGTTGTTAAATGCACAGTTCATCGCAGTTGTGCAGGTGATTGTCTACGCAGGGGCAATAATGGTCCTCTTCCTCTTTGTTATAATGCTCTTAAAACCCGGACATGAAACTCTTGTATCCAAAATTATCGGCATAAAAACCTTCTCTTTTGCTATAGCAGCTCTGGTCTTTATTCAGTTAGCGTATCTTATATTCTTTTCTCATCCCGGTTCTTCAATAAAACCCGATGTCGCTGCAAGCATAAATGCAGGGACTGTTGAAACAATAGGAAGAGAGCTTTATACTAATTATGTTCTCCCGTTTGAGGCTGCTGGCTTTTTGTTGCTCGCCGCTACTATAGGAGCAGTTGTTTTAGCTAAAAAGAAATTCCAATAGCCATATGCCGATACCCATTGAATATTATTTAGTCTTAAGTGCTTTTATGTTTATTACCGGTGTTGCCGGCGTACTTACCAGAAGGAATGCTATCGTTGTCTTTATGTCTATTGAGCTGATGCTTAATTCGGCTAACCTTACTCTGGTTACCTTTTCTTCTTATTTGGGGAATCCGGTGGGACAGCTATTCGTCTTCTTCGTAATGACTGTTGCAGCTGCCGAAGCTGCTGTGGGTCTCGCTATTATTATCGCTCTCTTCAGAAATAAATTAACTATGAATATTGATGAGATAAATATCCTTAAATGGTGATTTACTAATTTCCGGTTTTTAATTTATGACTCATTACATTTATTTGACTGTCCTTCTTCCGTTGCTGGGTTTCCTGGTCAACGGTATCTTCGGAAGCAGGATAAAAAATGAGAAGATTATAGGATGGATCGGAAGTGGAACCGTTGGGCTATCTTTTCTTATCGTAGTGGGTGCTTTCTTCCAGACTTTGGGGCTCCCCGCAGATGATAGAAAAACAATCGTTACTCTGTTTAATTGGCTTAACGTCGGTGGATTGAATATAAATGCCGCTTACCAGGTCGATCAGCTCTCCCTTGTAATGGCTCTCATAGTAACCGGGGTAGGATTTCTGATTCATGTCTATTCGATTGGTTATATGCATGGCGATAAAGGCTTCTGGCGTTTCTTCGCCTATATGAACCTCTTCATCTTTGCAATGATGAACCTTATTCTCAGTGATAATTTTGTACTGCTATTCCTTGGATGGGAAGGAGTCGGACTTTGTTCTTACCTTCTTATTGGTTTCTGGTATGATAAGAAGTTCGAAAAAGGTACTACTGGCGATGCGGCAAAGAAAGCTTTTATTGTAAATAGGATTGGGGACTTTGGTTTTCTGCTTGGAATGTTCCTGATCTATTCAACTTTCGGTAGCTTGAATTTCGGTGAGGTGTTTCCCCGTGCCGCCTCCTTTAATGTTCCTGTATATATCTTTAATTTTATCGCTCTTTTCTTGTTTATAGGAGCCATAGGCAAGTCTGCTCAAATTCCTCTATTCGTATGGCTTCCCGATGCAATGGCAGGTCCTACACCAGTTTCTGCCCTTATTCATGCCGCCACAATGGTAACTGCAGGAGTTTATATGGTGGCAAGATGTTCTATTATCTTTGCCTCTGCTCCCGAGATATTGACCATTATCGCAGTCATGGGTGCGTTCACTGCAATATTTGCTGCAACTATAGGTCTTGTTCAAAATGATATTAAGAAAATTCTGGCATATTCTACTATTAGCCAGCTTGGCTATATGTTTCTGGCAATGGGGGTTGGAGCGTTTACATCAGGTATTTTCCATGTTATGACGCATGCCTTTTTTAAGGCTTTATTGTTCCTTGGCGCTGGCTCTGTTATTCATTCCATGCATGATGAACAGGATATTCAGCATTTTGGCGGGCTTAAAAAGTATATGCCTCTGACATATTCTACTTTCTTAATCGCCGCCCTCGCTATCTCTGGTATTCCTCCATTATCTGGATTCTTCTCTAAAGATGATATTCTCTGGAATACTTTTGCAAACGAACATTTTATTCTTTGGCTTATTGGAGCTGCTACGGCTTTGCTTACTGCTTTCTATATGTTCCGCCTTTACTTCCTTACCTTTGAAGGGAAGGAGAGATTCGGTCAAAATAATCATCCTCATGAGTCCCCTAAACTTATGACAATTCCTTTGGTAGTTTTAGCTGTACTATCTGCTGTAGGTGGGTTTATAGGTATTCCGGCGCTCTTTTCAGGTGAAAATGGAAATCAATTTGAAAATTGGCTTGGACCTGTATTCAAAAGTGCAAATACAAAATTGATGGTATATAGTATTCATTCCAATCTGGAAGAAATAATACTCATGTCGGTTACTATTATTGGAGCAGCCTTAGCGATCTATTTTGCAAGATATGTTTATCTGAAAAATCCCCGCCTTGCTCTTAACGCATCAACCAAATTCAAGGGATTATATAATCTGTTGCTTAACAAGTATTTTGTGGACGAGTTTTATGATGCCGTGGTTGTTAACCCTATTGAAAGAGGATCAGATAGGTTCTTGTGGAGATTTACTGATGTGGCGGTTATTGACGGTTTCGTTAATGGTACAGCATCACTTATAAATTTTATTTCAGGCAAGATCAGAAAAATTCAGACAGGCGTTACTCAATTCTATGCTTTCATTATGATGCTCGGGATTGTAATTGCTTTGTTCTGGATTATTATGAGTTTATAATTTATGGA
>PLLW01000033.1 GCA_003141435.1 Ignavibacteriales bacterium | reverse complement strand
AATTCGAGAAAAAATAAATAAAATATTCTTTTCTCGAATTTGTTAAAACGTTACCTAATTACTGTATAGGTTATTTGAAATATTTGCCGGGGATCAAGGAAATGTTATTTATTTCTTCTTTTTCTGTCACTAAATATCCTTATCTTTACTAAATAGATTAGAATTCTGTTCGAATTTCAACTGCGCCCATAGTTCAAATGGATAGAACGTTGGATTCCGGTTCCAAAGGTTGAAGGTTCGAATCCTTCTGGGCGTACTTTTTTTTATATTTTATGGAAGATTATTAAATATAATCTTAAATTTGCATCCATTAAATCTATTTTATTAACTAACCTTTATGTTAAGGACTCTTGTAAATGCTTACTAAAAGAAAAAAACTGTCTAGAAAAGAGATTAAAGAAGATAAACTTGTTACAGCATATTATAAAGCTATTGCCTTTTTTGAGGAAAATAAAAACCGTCTCGCAATGTATGCTGGCATTCTGGCTGTTTTGATTTTAGCTATTATCTTGTTTATGAATAATAAGAAAAAAAATAATGAAACAGCAGGTACTGAACTTGCCCGCGTAATGAATGTATATGATTCAGGAAACTACCTTGAGGCTATCGAGGGAATTGCCGGTACTAAACTAATTGGACTTAAAAAACTCGTTGAATCATACGGAAGCACTGAAAACGGGGAAATCGCCAAAATTTATATCGCAAATGCTTATTGTAATCTCGGAAAATTAGATGATGCAAATAAATATTATAAGGATTATAGCGGTAGCAATAAATTATTTAAGGCTACTGCCTTAGCTGGTCAGGCATCATATCAGGCATATAAAAAGAATTATGAAAAAGCAGCCGACCTCTATAAAAAAGCTGCCTTCGTCTCAGATGCAGATGTTCTGAATCCAGAATACCTCCTCCATGCAGGCGTAAATTATATGGCTGCCGGTAAAAATTCCGATGCCAAAGAACTTTTTGATAAAATTAAAAAAGATTTTACTACTTCAACTGCTTTTAGGGAAATTGATAAATATTCTAATCAATTAGAACAATAATCCTTTTTTAGGGAAATAATGGCACCCTTTCAGGGTGCTATTATTCCCGTCCCCAAACAAGTAAATTCAATTATTATAATTATTACATTTCTTCACTTTTTGCCCGAAAATGTTCAAAAATGGGGATAAATACCCCCATTTTTAATAAAAAACGTCTATTTCTAATAAAGTCATTTTGTTGACATTGAACCCTTAAATCTATATTTTTTGCCTCTATTTATTCACTATTATAATGTCGCGCATTTATGGCAGATACCTCCGATCTCAGAAATGGTCTGATTATTAAATTTAAGAATGACCTCTATACCGTCATCGAATTCCAGCATGTCAAACCCGGAAAGGGTGGGGCTTTCGTCAGAACTATGGTAAAAAATCTTAGAACCGGCAAAGTTCTTGATAATACTTTCCGCTCCGGTGAAACAATTGAAATTGTTAGAGTGGAAAGACGTAAATACCAATATTTATACAGGGAGGGAGAATTCCTGGTCTGTATGGATAATGATACCTATGAACAAATAAATATTCCTGCTGAACTATTCGGAGATGGGGTTGCTTACCTTAAAGAAGCTGAAGAAGTAGAACTTCTTTTCAATGGTACCGAAATTATTAATGTTGATATTCCAATCTTTGTAAATCTGAAAGTAGTCGAAACTGAACCCGGATTCAGAGGGGATACCGCAACCGGTGCAGTTAAACCTGCTAAGCTCGAAACCGGCGCTACTATAAATGTTCCTTTGTTTATTAATGTTAATGATGTTTTAAGAGTCGATACTAGAACCGGCGGTTATATGGAAAGAGTAAAAGTGTAATAAATTACAGGATACAAAATGGACCTGAATCTTATAAAAAAATTGATAAAAATTTTCGAAACTAGTACTATCACTGACCTGGAAATAGAAGAGAACGACTACAGAATAAAAATTGCTAAAAAAGAAAGAGCCTACTCATTCGAAGATCAGTCCCGCATTATCCATCATGTATCGCCTGCCCCAAACATTTCCTCCCAGCAGGAGCAGGCAGAAAAAAATCAACACTTAATCCTGTCTCCTATTGTCGGAACATTTTACAGGTCACCTTCCCCGGATGCTGATGCGTATATTCAGGTTGGCGATGTTGTCTCCCCGGGTTCTGTTCTTTGTATTGTTGAAGCCATGAAATTAATGAATGAAATTGAAAGCGATGTTAGCGGTAAGGTAATTAAAATTCTTGCTGAAAATGGGAAACCGGTTGAGTTCAACCAGCCTCTCTTCTTGATCCAAATGTAAAGCTTTATAAAGAGCGAGAAATTTTTGTTTAAAAAAATACTTATTGCCAACAGGGGGGAAATAGCCCTTAGAATTATAAGGACCTGCAAAGAATTAGGAATTAAGTCGGTTGCTGTTTATTCAGAAGCTGACAGAGACTCCCTCCATGTTACCTTCGCCGATGAAGCTGTTTGTATTGGTCCTGCCTCCAGTAAAGAAAGTTATCTTAAAATTTCTTCAATTATTTCCGCAGCGCACATTACAGGCGCTGACGCTATTCATCCCGGGTACGGATTTCTGGCTGAGAATGCTTATTTCTCTGAGATTTGCTCTGAATCAGGAATAAAGTTTATTGGTCCTTCTTCGGATATGATTAAGGCGATGGGCGATAAGGCATTTGCCAAAGATACCATGAAGAAAAATGGCGTCCCTGTTATTCCGGGTAGCGATGGTGTTGTAGCAACCCCCGAAGAAGGTGTCGCCATTGCAAAAGAAATAGGCTTTCCCGTTATAATTAAACCATCTGCAGGGGGCGGGGGTAAAGGGATGCGCGTTGTTTGGGATGAGAGTGAATTTTTAATTGCCTTCCAGACAGCAAGGAATGAAGCTGAGTCCTTCTTCGGCAATCCTGATGTATATATAGAAAAATTCTTAGAAAATCCCCGCCATATTGAAATTCAGATAATGGGCGATTCACATGGAAATGTTTACCATTATGGCGAAAGAGACTGTTCTGTTCAGCGCAGACACCAGAAACTGATCGAAGAATCTCCTTCCCCGGCAATTGATGAAGCCATGAGAAATAAAATGGGGGAAACAGCTGTACTAGGAGCAAAATCGGTTAATTATGAAGGAGCTGGCACAATCGAGTTTCTTGTCGATAAGCATCATAATTTTTATTTCATGGAAATGAATACAAGAATCCAGGTAGAACATCCTGTAACAGAGCTTGTTTACGGTGTCGACCTTATTAGACAGCAGATTCTTGTGGCTGAAGGCGAAAAAATTGACAGGCTTCCGCGTGAACCATTTGGGCATGCTATCGAATTCAGAATAAATGCCGAAGATCCTGATCAGAACTTCCTGCCTTCTCCGGGTAAGATACTATCTCTTAATTTTCCTGGAGGCTTTGGTGTCAGGATTGATTCTCATATTTATCACTCCTATACAATTCCTCCATTTTATGATTCATTGATTGCTAAGCTGATAGTCTGGGGATCTGATCGTCCTCATGCTCTCGCCAGAGCTAAACGTTCTCTTGAAGAATTTGTAATAGAAGGAATCAAAACTACAATCCCTTTCCACCTTAAAGTCCTTGAGGATAAAAGATTTAAAAGTGGTAATTTTGATACAGGCTTTTTAGATGATTTTCTTAAATAATTTTAGCTTAATCTTATAAAGAGGATTTTATGAACTTTCCTGATAATTTAAAATATACTAAGGATCATGAATGGATCTCCATTCAGGGAAAAATTGGCACTATCGGTGTAACCGATTATGCTCAGGGCGAGCTTGGAGATGTCGTTTTTATTGATATTGATCCTAATAAATCCGATATTAAATCGGGTGATTCGATAGGAACAATTGAAGCGGTTAAAACTGTTAGTGATATTTATGCTCCCTGTAGCGGCAAGTTAGTGGAAGTAAATAATCATTTACAAGCCCAGCCGGAAGTTGTTAATTCGGATCCATACGGACTTGGCTGGATGGTTAAAATAGAGATATCAGATCCATCCGAATTAAACTCTTTGCTTGACAGTAATGCTTATAAACAGTTAATCGGAAAATAAAAGTTCTTTCTTCTTAAATAATATATTCAGATCCATACCTCTTTTATTTATTGAATTGGAATAGACATTGGATATTAAGTACCAGTTAGACTATAAGTTAAAACTAGCCCGCGATTTCCAGGCACAGGGAAAACTCCTCCATGCTCTTCAGTTTTATGAGACGGTTATTAATGAACATCCTTCTTTTGCCGATGCTTATTTTGGGGTGGCTGAAGTTTATGAACAGCTTGGTAATATTGAACCTGCCGTCGAATTACTTAAAGAATTCCTGATATCAGATCCTGAAAATAAAACTATACGGTTGTTCTTTGGGCAGTTCCTTCTAAGGAATTCCAAATGGGAAGAAACAATAGATGTCCTAAGTTTTATACTTCCCGAAGAAGAAATTGTTGTTAATTTCTTTATTGGCTATGCTCACTTCATGCTTGGGGAATTTGAACTGGCTAAAATAAATTTCCTCAGCTTTATCTCCCATGCCGAACAATCCGAGCTGTTTCAGGAAGCAAATATCTATCTGGCTAAGACTGAAATTAAGTTATGTAATTTTGATAATGCCTTAATCTGTGCTAAACGGGCAGATGTAATGTATTCTAATTATTGGGAGCTTAATGCTATTTATGCTGAAATATATTATAATCTGGATATGCATGCCCATGCTGTCTCTCCCGTGGAAAAAGCATTAAAACTGAATCCTAACGAACCCAAAATATATGAGCTTGCAGGGAAAATATATTTTAAACTCGGGGATTTTATTAAAGCAGAAAGGAATTTCATTAAACATATAGAATCAACGGATGAGGCATCTTCTGAAGTATATACCAAACTTGCCGAGACTTGTCTAAGAGTTAACAAAGCTAAAGATGCTCTTGCTTATTATGATATCGCGCTTAAAATTGATCCGCTTAACCAATATGCGCTTGAAGGGAAAAAATCAGCCGCAAGCATAGTTAATAATAATATAGTTACTGATGGGCTATAAAATCCTTTTTATTCTTCTTATCGCTGTTGTTGCAATCCTTCCGCAAAACACAAACGATAATATTACAACTGAATTTCAGATCGGTATAAACTTATTTCAATCATATCAGTATGATGAGGCGTTAAGGGTTTTTACACGGATAGCAGATGAAGATTTAAACCAGAGGACGACTGCAGCAATTTTATTTGAAGGGAAAATAGATCTCCTGCAATCCAATGAACCGGAAGCGCTGGTAGCCTTCAATAAACTTTTCATGGAGTATCCTTCAAGTAAATATATTGATGAAGCCCATATGAGTTTAGCAGATTATTATCTGGAAAATTCCATGTATGGAAAATCATTAATACAACTTTGCAGCCTGATTCTGAACACAAAATCTCCAGCCAACGACAGTCTTGCGAGATCAATTGGAGAAAAGATCACCTTCCTGCATCTCAATAATAATATTCTTGATAGCCTGCTTACTACTTTAACATCTCCAAGAGATCATACTTATCTTTTATGGCTAAAGGGAAAATTAAACTTATTAAAAAATAATCCCCGAAAAGCCAAGGAATGTTTTACGGAAATAGTGCTCAACTACCCCCGTTCCGTAGAAAAAAACGATGCTGCTCATTCATTAATCAGTCTTAATCTGCCGGATGAAAATAACGGTAGCTTGTTAGGTGTGATTCTTCCTGCCTATCAAAAGGATACAAATTATAGTCGGGTGGAACCATCAGTTGAAATTCTTGAAGGAATCAAATTCGCCGTTTCTGAATACAATAGTGAAAATAATAATAAAATCGGTTTGTTGATAAGAGACTCCGAACGTAAAACGGAAAAAATTAAAGGAATAAAAGAAGAATTTGATAAATTAAATAGTATTAAAGCTATTATAGGTCCCGTTTATAGTGATGAAGTAAAAACTGCGCTCGAAATATTCAAAAATTCTAATATTCCCATAATATCACCCACAGCCACTGAAAACGATCTTACTTCTTCATACCCCAACTTTTTTCAGGCTAATCCTTCTTTTATTCTGCGGGGCGAAATAATGGCGCAATATATTTATTTTGTTGAGAATAAAAAGAAAATAGCACTCCTTTTCCCTGAGGAAGGAGGATCTTCTTCATCAGTGGCAAATGCTTTCAAGAATGAGTTTATAAAACTCGGTGGTAAAATTATTATTGAACTGACATATTCAAGTAACTCGTATGACCTTAGCTCTCAGATATCAAAAATACAAGCTAGGGTTAAGGACATCCAGGGACTATATGTCCCTTTGGCAGACAAGGCGGATGCTTCAATTATCCTTTCTCAGCTTGAACAGCAGGGTATCAATCTGACTTTATATGGCAATCAGGATTGGCTTTCAGCTAAAGGATTTGAATCATCATCTACTCTTAGCAATCAGTTAATTTTTACCAGCGATTATTTTATTGACTATGATGACCCTAATTATCAGGCATTCAATAAAACCTTTTATCAAAAAACACATATGGATTTAACCCGTAATGTTTTGTATGGTTACGATGCAGCTAAATTTGTACTTGCTTCTTTTTATGGTGGCGACCCGGACCGGCAAGCATTAAAAACTGCTATGGAATCGGGTAAGGTTTATTCGGGGTATCATAATAACATTTGTTTTGACTCTGAAAGAGTAAATAAATTTCTGAATATTATTCGCTACAGGGATGGTAAATTTCAGCTGGTAGATAAATTCAGAATAGGGGAACAGTAAGAAATAATTATTTTTGGGAGTAATTATATGAAAGTAAAAGATCTACCCCTTGATGACAGACCGCGGGAAAAACTGTTATTAAGAGGCTCACAAAGCTTAAGCGATGCGGAGCTTTTAGCAATCATTTTGAGAACCGGTACTAAGGGGAAGTCAGTAATAAGCATATCTCAGGAACTGATAGCTGAGAATGAAAACCTTTCAGTTTTAGCCTCTAAACATCCTTCGCATTTTATTAAAAAGGAAGGAATAGGAAAAGATAAAGCTGCATCATTACTTGCCGCATTTGAAATAAGCAGAAGGATATTATCACAGAGCAAGAATTTTTCTGAGAAAAAAATTACATCGCCTCAGGATATTGCGGAAATGTTTGTTCCTCTTCTGAAGGATGAACTAAAGGAAAAATTCATTCTCATCTGCCTCAATTCTGCAAATAAAATTATTAAGCACGAAGTTATTTCAATCGGCAATCTTAATTCAAGCATTGTTCATCCAAGGGAAATATTCAAAGCTGCCATAGAAAATTGTTCTGCCAGCGTGATTTTAATGCATAACCACCCCAGCGGAAACCCTGAACCATCAAGTGAAGATATTTCTATTACTAAAAAGCTCGTAGAAGCTGGAAAAATGCTCGATATTCCTGTTTTTGACCACATAATTCTTGCAGGAAATAATTACACAAGTTTCGTGGAAAAACGGCTAATTTAATTTATTTATTGTATTTTATATCATATTTCCTTTAATTTCAATAAGTTAACTTGAAATTGATTATTGAAATTGTTATATAAGTAGGTCATTTTTTAGTACCCTTTTTTGTTCGAATAAAAATCTATTTTTCAACAAGTCCGGTATAAAATATAAAACCATAATGGAGGTTATATGAAACTAACTCATGTTATAAGACACTTTACGATTGCTTCATCATTCATAGTGGCGGTTGCCCTAATGAACGGTTGCGGTGGTTTAAGTGATACTCAGTTGAACGATTTAAAAAATTTGAGGGCTGATGTAAATTCCCTTCAGACACAGGCAAATTCCTTGAAAGATCAAAGATCTGCTCTGGAGAAAGATATTGCCGAGAAAAATGCAAAACTCGAGCAGTGCAATAAGGAAAAAGAAGAGACTAAAGCTAATCTTGACAAATTGCCTAAATAACTTTTAATAAAAAAAACGATTTGGAGGAATTTTATGAAATTCAGTAAATATTTTCTTGGTATATTTTCTCTCATATTGATCTTTTCTTTCTCCCTGCTTGCGCAGGAAAAAATGACAAAGGATGAATGGGAAGCTGAAATGGCACGTCTCAAAACTCAAAAGGAAAGCTTAAATACAGAAATCGGTACATTAAATACTGATATCACTAACCTTAAGAGTCAGAACATTCAAAGTTATGATGATTGTATGAATGAACTTTATACAATGCTTGGTGCTACAAAATCTGATGTTGATAATTATAGAATTGCTGTCGATGAATTAAACGGTAAAATTGGAAGAAAAGAAGGTCCTAAGGCTGATAGGCAGAAAGATCTTAATGCACTGAAAATGAACAAAATCAGTGCCTTACCGGAATTCTTTGATAAAGTACAGAATCAGATGCAGAAAGATTTAGATTCATGGGTTGAAGAACCTACAGTAAAGAATTATACAGTGGTTAAAGGCGACTGCCTATGGCGCATAGCTAAAAAACCAGAACATTATGGAAACGGATTTGCATGGCCGATAATCTATAAAGCAAACCGCGACGAGATTAAGAATCCAGACTTGATTTTCCCTAAACAGACGTTCAAAATTCCTAATTTGACCGAAGAAGAAAAATCTAAATATGAAAAATTGAAAATGAATTATAAACCTGCTCCTGTTCAATAATCCTGAGGTTTATAATTTTGATCTTTTTAATTTGATAATTAAAACCCCTATCAATGTTTTGAGATAGGGGTTTTTATATTTTAAAGAATATGACTGCAATAGAAAAACGACTTGTTCTGGAAAATGTTAACATGCTTGCCCTGTTGGGCTTGAATGATGCCAATCTGAAGATGGTTGAGGATAGATTTAATTCTTCAATTACTGTAAGGGGAGACAATGTTATTATAAAAGGGGTTTCAGAGGAAATCGAAACAATTGAGAAAATATTTAAAGAAATGACATATGTCCTTAATACAAAAAATTCCCTTAAATCTTCAGATGTAGAGACAATTCTTGATTTAACAATTCAAGGGAAAGAAATTATCAGCGGCAAAGAATTCGATTCCATAGTTCTTTATACTAAAAATGATGTAATTAAAGCTCGCACACCTGGACAACAAAGATACCTGGAGATGGCAGGGAAAAATGATATTTGTTTTGCAATAGGTCCAGCCGGTACCGGGAAAACCTACTTGGCAGTTGCTCTGGCAATATCGGCTCATAACAGGGGGATAGTTAACAAGATCGTGCTTGCTCGCCCCGCTGTGGAAGCTGGTGAGAGTCTTGGATACCTCCCAGGGGATTTCAGGGAGAAAATTGATCCCTATTTACGCCCTTTATACGATGCACTTGACGATATGATGCCCACTGATAAACTTAAGGGATATATTGAGAAGAAAATTGTTGAGATTGTTCCCCTTGCTTATATGCGCGGAAGAACACTTAATAATGCTTTCGTTATCCTTGATGAGGCGCAAAATGCAACCGATCTGCAGATGAAAATGTTTTTAACAAGATTAGGTGTTAGCTCTAAAGCAATAGTGACAGGAGATATCACACAGATCGACCTTCCTTCAAAAACACAAAGCGGCTTAGTGCAGGCTAAAGAAATACTGCAGGGTATTGAAGGTGTGGGATTTATTTATTTTGAAAAATCAGACGTTGTTAGACACAGGCTTGTAAAAGAAATTATTAGTGCTTACGAGAAGCATGGTGTATCGAAATAAATTTATTTTATATCCTTTTTACTTTCATTCCAGAATATATCCATTTCGGCTAGATTAGACTCATTTATTTTCCTACCAGTCTCAATAACCTTCTTTTCAACAAAAGAAAACCGTTTAATAAATTTCTCATTAGCACTGCGCAAAGCATCTTCCGGATTTATCTTCAGGAACCTCGAATAGTTTACCATAGCGAAGAATACATCTCCGACCTCCTTTTCAAGTTCTTCCCGGGTTTCTTCTCTTTCCGATACGTGCATCTCTTCGATTTCTTCTATTACCTTCTTCCAAACGTCTTCTTTCTTTTCCCAATCGAACCCAACTTTAGCTGCCTTTTCCTGCAGACGGAATGCCCTGTATAAAGAAGGCATGTTTATGGGAACACCTTCAAGGACAGAACTTCTTCCCTCTGTAAGTTTTATTGCTTCCCAATTTTTTGTAACATGATCCGCGCCCGTAACAGAGGTATCTCCAAATACATGGGGATGTCGTCTGATGAGTTTTTCATTTATGGAATCAATAACGTCTGAAAGTGTGAAATGATTATTCTCTTCTGCAATTTGGGCATGAAATAAAATATGCAGGAAAAGATCACCAAGTTCCTTTTTAAGCTCTTCATAATCTTTATTGTCAATGGATTCAACTACCTCATATGCTTCTTCAAGTGTATTTGATTTAATCGAATCATGAGTCTGTTCTTTATCCCATGGACATTCTTTTCGTAATCTTTTTACTATTGCTACAAATTCTTTAAATTTATCTTCTAACATCTTTATCCTTGTTTTAATAAGATCCTAAAAATAATAAATTAGTAATAAAAAGGTGAAAAAATGATAGAGACAAAAATTAAAGAACTGGGATACATATTGCCTGAGCCTGCTAAACCATTGGCAGCATATATTCCGGCAATTAAGATTGATAAATTAGTTTATACTGCCGGACAACTTCCCAGCGTTAACGGTCAATTACAGTACAAAGGCAAAGTTGGATTTGATGTTTCTGAAGAAGATGGACAGAAAGCAGCCGTTTTGTCTTTACTTAATTGCCTGGCTGTTATTAAAAGCGTTTGTGGTGATCTGGATCAGATCGAACAGGTTGTTAAACTCACTGTGTTTATCAACAGCGCCGATGGTTTTACAAACCAGCCAAAGGTTGCAAATGGTGCCTCAGAACTGCTCCTTAAGATTTTCGGTGATGCAGGAAAACATGTCCGCAGTGCTGTAGGCGTTAATGAATTACCTACAGATGCTGCACTTGAAATTGAGATGGTAGTAAAACTGAAATAAGATTTATACCTATAATACCATTGCCGGGTTGGTTTAATTATACTTATATTTANNATCTTTTATTTAATATTTCGCATGATTTTTAGGTATTAAAATGAAAAAGATTGTATTAGTAATTGTTATCGGATTTGCATTAACAGGTTTTGCACAATATAAAAATTCAGGTTTGGAAAATCCGGATATAAAGGATGGAATAATTGATCATTCCGGCGGTGGCAATCTATTTGGCTTTTTGAACTCTGACAATTTCATGATGAAACATTCGATTGATATGTCATATTCATCTTTCGGCGGTGAAGGATTTTCCCTTGGTATATATACAAATAGCATGTTTTTTAAAATAAATCCTGATCTCAATGTTCAGACTGATATCAGTATAGTTAATTCTCCATACAGCACTCTGGGGAAAAATTTCCAAAATAATATTAATGGAATTTATTTAAGCAGGGCTGCAATCAATTATCAGCCTTTTAAGGATGTTTCTATTTCTTTACAATACAGAAACCTTCCGGGGGTTTATAATCCATATATGTATAATGGATTGAACCAAATGGCTGGCTTTGGGAGAACTTACGATCCGTGGGGTTATTAATATAAGTGAAGGAAAATTCCCGTCCAGGTAAGCCTGAAAACAATTCAGAAGCAAAAAAACCGACTGCTAATCTTATTCTAAATTTTATTATAATTTTTCTAATTGCAGTAATAGCTTTTCTCTCATATTCAGTAGTTAAGAAAATTAAAAGCAACGGTAATAAAGTTGTTTCAGTAGAAAGTAAAACCGTACCGGCGGCAATAATTCAGTTAGAAGTGCTGAATGGTTGTGGGGTTGCAGGAGCAGCAGAAAAGATTACCGATTACCTGAGAAATAACAGTGTTGATGTTGTGCAAATAAAAAATTATGTGTCTTTCGAAATAGAGAAATCTTTAGTAATTGACAGAACAGGGAATAGATCGAATGCAGAAAAAATAGCTGATCTCCTTGGAATTGACAGGAAAAATATTGTGCAGCAGTTAAGTAATGATTATTTTCTTGATGTTTCATTGGTAGTCGGGAAGGATTATAACCAGTTAAAATCTAATTCTAAATGAGGATGAATGAGTAATAAAATTATTGACAGAATTGTAGAGCTTATATTCAATAAAAAGGGGTATGATGTTAAAATCCTTGATCTGAGAACGCTTACTACTATCACAGATTATTTCATTATTTGTACCGGAGACTCTGATACGCAGGTAAAAGCAATTGCCGATGAAGTAGATAAACAGATGAGGGCCGAAGGGGTGAGGAGCTGGCATACTGAAGGTTACAGATCCTTAAATTGGGTTTTGATTGATTTTGTTGATATCGTTGTCCATGTGTTTAAAAAAGAATCACGTGAATATTATAACCTGGAAAAACTTTGGGGAGACGCACCGTCTGTTACAGCTGTGGATCCGATACTCAAGATTCCGGTAAAGAGAAAACCGGGACGCCCTAAAAAAATTAAAAGTGAATAACAATTCCTT
This sequence comes from Ignavibacteriales bacterium, assembly GCA_003141435.1. Classification (GTDB taxonomy): domain Bacteria; phylum Bacteroidota; class Ignavibacteria; order Ignavibacteriales; family Ignavibacteriaceae; genus Fen-1301. The sequence goes on along the minus strand of PLLW01000033.1, from coordinate 23,297 downwards.
ATCTTATCCGGAACCATTTTGAAAAGATATCTTCATTCTCTGTTTGAAAAAGCATCTTCGCGTTTAGAATACCTTAAAGATTTAACTTTGCATTTTGAGATCCCGCCAAATGCTGATTTCGGCGATCTCTCTTGCAATGCGGCTCTGCTGTTATCTAAAAAACTGAAGAGAAATCCTCGTGCCCTGGCTGAAGAAATTCTCTCTAATTTAGAAATTGATAAAAGTATAATATTTAAAGCAGAAATAGCCGGTCCTGGTTTTATAAATTTCTTCTACACCCCCGCCTATGCAAACGGTATAATTAAAAAAATTCTGTTGGGAGGGGATAGCTTTGGCAGAACTAATAAATTTGAAGGCAAAAGGGCAAACGTGGAGTTTGTCTCGGCAAATCCAACCGGTCCTTTAACAGTTGGGCACGGCAGAAATGCTGTCTGCGGTGATACCATAGCAAATCTTCTTGAATGGGTCGGATATAAAGTTGACCGCGAATATTATTTTAATAATGCCGGGCGGCAAATGAGAGTTCTGGGGGATTCAGTGAGACTCCGTTATCTTGAATTATTAGGAGATGAAATACAATTTCCCGACGATTATTACCAGGGAGAGTATATAAAAGAAATAGCTGAGGACCTTAAAAGAGAATATGGCGATTCTCTTAGAGATGAGCCCGCTGAAGGAAAGTTCAAAAATAAGGCGGAGCAGGAAATCTTTGCCGATATAGAAAAAACACTAAGTTCGATCGGGATAAAGTTCGCTTTGTTTTATAATGAGAATACTCTTTACCAGGACAAGAAAATAGAGAACCTGCTTACAAGATTGAAAGAAAAAAATCTTTCGTATGAGAAAGATGGGGCAGTTTGGCTTAAGTTTTCAGAACTCGGCAACGAGCAGGATAAGGTGATTGTAAAGTCCACCGGCGAGCCCACATACCGGCTTCCTGACATAGCTTATCATATCACTAAATTTGAACGCAATTATGATCTGATAATTGATCTTTTCGGTTCCGATCATAATGCTACTTATCCCGATGTTGTTGCTGGTCTTCAGGCTTTAGGGTATGATACGACAAAAATGAAAGTTTTGATCCATCAGTTCGTTACGATTGTGGAGAACGGCGAGATTGTTAAAATGTCCACCCGTAAAGCAAATTACATTACGCTTGATGAACTGGTTAATGAAGCAAAAGCAGATGTAGTCAGGTATTTTTTTAATATGAGGAATATCTCTTCACATATGAACTTTGATCTGGCACTTGCTAAAAAGCAGTCGGATGAAAACCCTGTTTTTTATCTTCAATATGCCCATGCCAGAATCTGTTCAATATTGAAAATGGTAAGCGAACAGAAACTGATTGCTTCAACCGATAATCTTCATCTGCTAAATACAGAAGTTGAACTTCAATTAGTCAAAAAACTTCACCAGTTCAGTGAAGAGATATTAAAATCTGCACTTCAATACGAAATTCATCATATCTGTGTTTATCTTGAAGAGCTTGCATCAATATTCCATAAATTCTATACATTCTGCAGGATTCTCGGCGCTGAAAAAGATCTTGCGGAAGCAAGATTAGCTCTTGCTGGTGCAGTCAAAATAGTAATTAAAAATGGGTTGAATGTTCTGGGTGTAAATGCCCCGGAAACTATGTAGCTTAATCTGCTATGGCAAGGGAAGCAGCATAAATTGTCGCTGCTCCATTTTCCTTTAAAGTCCTGCCAAATTCCGAAACTGTATTCCCGCTTGTTATCACATCATCAATAATTAGTATATTTTTACCAGAAATATTATGTATGCGATTTACTTTGAATGCTCCTGAAATGTTTTTTTCTCTTTCCCGGATATTCATTGAGGTTAGAGTCTCCGTATATTTAATTCTTTTAGTACTTCTTTTATCAAGCACCAGACTTAATTTACTATCTACACCCTTTGCAATATAAAAGGATTGGTTATAACCTCTTTCCGATTTCTTCAGATGATGAAGTGGAACTGGTATAATAAGGTCAAGATGCGGGAAGTTTATTTCATTCTGTAATTTGTCCCCAAGCAATTTACCAAGGGTTTCACCGATCCTGAAATTATTTTCATATTTCATGGCATGGATTATCCTTTGTAATTCTTTATCCTTTTCAAACACGAAGAGGGAGGTAAACCCTGAAATTATTCCCTTAGTCAAGAATTTTTTCTGAAATTCAAATCTGATCCGCGTGGAATCTGCCGGAAGTATTTTCTTCAGACAATTTGAACAAATACACTCTTCGTTTAATTCTAATTTGTTCTTGCACGAAGGACAAATCCTTGGAAGGAAAAAATCGAAGAATTCAGATAATAAATGCATTATATTAAAGATAATACCCACCGATATTATTTTGCCCGTTTGTCCGATCTTTATTTTTTAGATCAATAGATTATGCCAATTAAAAAATTAAAGCATGCCGGAACGTTTCCTTATAAACCATTCGATTGAAAATATAAGAATAGTTAAACCCAAAAGCCACTCATCAGACCAGAGGTTTATTTCATTTATGTTTATTTTTTCTTTTGCCGATTCCCTGTTTATCTTATTAAGAATATCAAATAATTGTGAATAGTTGTTGTAAGCGAAAAACATACCACCGGTTTGTCCTGCAAGCGAGCTTAAGAATTCATAATTCATTCTGGGGTCCATCATCTCAATATCAATTTCCCCTATATTGAATTTACCGGCATCGGTTCCAAGTTTCTTTTGTCCTTCAAGAGCTGAACCGGAAAAGGAATAATCCCCCGGATTATTTCCCTGAAATTTTCCTTCATAAAGACCGTTTCCCAGTGAAGTCAGTTTAATTTCATTTTTCTGATTCCCTTCTGAAATATTTATAGTTACTTCGGCATCGGAGACTGGGTTAAATAATTCATCATAAACTTCACCGGAAAATTCTATTTCTTCCCCCAGAGCATAAATCTTCTTTGATGTTTTTATCTTTACCTGTTTTTCTTCATCGGAGGAATGGAGCCATTTAACTGAATTACTAATGAACCTGTCAAAAAGGTCAAGATTTTTTTCAGCGGTTTGCAGCTTCCACCTCCAAATATCTTTGGCCAATACAGCAATAGATCTTTTACCCCCTATTCTTTTGGTTAAAATAAGGGGAGAATTCAGGGGGATATTATTAGCTTTTATCCGCGCAATTACCTCGGCCTCAGGTTTAGCAATATATTCATTGTTGATCTGAAGTATAGGGGGAAGGTTATTCCAGGCAGTTATATTATCAGGCGAATTATTCTGCAGCAGTGGATTTTGGGTCTGGTTCAGAGAAACATTGGGTTGTACTTCGGCGAATCCTTGCCCACGTCTATTAATAGCAAAAGCCAGATCACTCTGAAAGTATTTCAGTTTATTCAAATCCACTGCATCTGTTAATACAAAAAAGAAGGGTTTATTTTTAGTAAGCACTCTTTTTATCAAATCATCAGGAACTTCCCTCGATGGAAACCCCACCATGAAAAAAATATCGGTACTATCAATAACTTTTTCCGGGCTATTCTTCTCAACTGTTTTTCCCTGAGCGAAATAGGTTAAACTATTAACAGATAAGTTTTCATTCGATTGAAGTACGGTTTTTAATATAGTCATATCAGGAGAAGGGACGCCGCTTAATATTACAATTTTAATTTTGTTACTAAGTACGTTTATATAAAACACTTTTTTATTATTAGCAGTAGTAAACTCTCCTTCAAGAGGGGATACAAGAGCAGATAATTTTTTTTCTCCACCGTCTTTCGGTGTATAAATAAACTCTTCATTCTGAATGCCGTCTTCATTTAATAGAATGTTTTTCTGCTCTATCGTATTACCATTTTCAGACAATGATAGTATAACACTTTTTCCTGCAAATCCTTTATTTGCGACTGAAATTACTATCGAAGTCGGGGTGCTGGCATACATATATTCATTATAAATAACATTTTTGATCTCCACATCATTTCTTCTTGTACTATCACCTATTCCAATTGTAAAAACAGGGATGCCCATTTTTTCAGCGGTGAAAATGGGATTGGTTCCTTCAGTTATTACGCCATCACTTATTATAGTAATTGCGGATATATTCTGCTTTTCCTTTTTTATACCGGAAAAAATATTAGAAAAATTAGTGCTTCCCTCAGAGAAATTTAATTTATCAAGACTATCGGTTCTTACTTCCCTAACCTTACTTCCAAATGTGAAAATACCGGATGCTCCGTCGAGTTTACCGGGGGATATATCTTTTATAAAATCTTTTACATGCTCCTCCCTTTTAGTGCCGTCATTTATTCGGATTGACTTGGAATTATCTATGTAAATGAGGTCCCTGGGTTTTATAACCACTTTTTTAGCCAGACTGAGCTTTGGTTCAAAGACAATAAATATGATTAAAAGAAGCCCTAATGCCCTTAATGCAATAAGAACATTTTTTTTTGAAGGGTTTACAATTGGAACGGTATAGTGGTATGTATAAATAGAATATAAAACCAGAAGGACTACTGCCAGTAATAAAAATAAATAGTTAAATGAAAAAGTTAAGCTGATCTTTTCATAATCAAACATATCCCTAATCCATTAACCTTTCTATTTTCCAGTTTTTCATTTTCTCGTATGCGCCATAATCTGTCAGGTCGAAATGAATTGGAGTTATAGAAACATAATTATTTCTGATTGCAGCCTGATCAGTTTCAATTTCAGTATCCACCTCCGACAGATTTCCTGTAAGCCAATAATAATTTCGCCCGTTGGGGTCAACTCTCTTCTCATATACATCATCCCATTTTGACTTCCCCTGAGTGGTGAGGCAAACGCCCTTAATCTGATATTCAGGCACGTCCGGAATATTTACATTTAGCAAAGTACCCTTTGGCAGATCTTTTCCAATCATCTTCCCGGCTAACAGCCTGGCTATTTTTCCACAAAATCTGAAATCTGTTCCTGCATGATTAGTCAAGGATATTGCCATAGAAGGGATATCCATAATTGACGCCTCCCTTGCGGCAGAAACGGTTCCTGAATAAATAATATTTATTGCGGTATTTGAGCCATGGTTAATACCGGAAACCACCAGGTCGGGGGTTTCTTTCAAAATATTTCTGACTCCAATTTTAACACAATCTGCCGGNNCCATGTCCCACACCGCTCTGTTCTTTTAAAGGAGCGATTATTGTAACCTCTCCAATTTCTTTAAGGGAATCTGCCAGAACCTGAATCCCGGGAGCCTCAATACCGTCATCATTTGTCACTAATATTTTCAATTTCTTCCTTTAATCTTTAATAAATCGGTTAGTAATATAATATATACTACTGTGACTCTCAATGAAGGTTCTAGGTCAATAAGTTAAGAATATTTGTTAAATTGTTACCTAAAATTAATAATATATGGTAGTTCTTAAATCGCGTATTTTCTCCGAATTTCCAGAAATTACTTTCGGCTTCAGTACAAAGATCGGATTGAAGAGGGAAGCCCCTTATTTCTTTAATATGTCTCTGACAGGCTCAGATAAAAAGGAAATAGTTCATGAAAACCGGACCGCATTTTTTAATTATCTTGGTCTGAACTATGATGATGTTGTTCTGCAAAAACAAATTCATAGCGATATAATAACTTATATCAGTAAAGATGGAGCGATCGGTGAAAGTGATGCGCTGATTACAGATAAATTTAATATAGGACTTGCAATAAGCAGTGCAGACTGCACACCGGTTTTTATTTATGATAAAAAGAATAAAGTAATAGCAGGAATCCACTCAGGCTGGAGAGGAACAGAAAAGAAAATANNTTTATATGGGACCATCTATTTCACAAAAAAACTATGAGGTTGGTCCCGAGGTAACGGAAGGTTTTAATAATAAATACTATGAACCAAAAGGAGAGAAATTTCTTCTGGATGTTCCTGCGGCAAATTATGATATGCTGATTGAAGCAGGCATACCTGAAAAGAATATCGAGAAATCCATTCTTTGCACTTATGAAATGAAAGATTTATTGCAGTCATACAGGAGGGATGGTATACTTTCAGGGAGAGCTTTAGGAATTATAGTTTTAAAGGAGAATAATGCAAGGTAGCATTTTACAGATTCTGGGTATTTATATCCTGACATGCATGATATGGGGCTCTACCTGGCTTGCCATAAAAATAGGGTTGGAATCTATTCCGCCTATAATTTCTGCCGGATACCGGTTTACCCTGGCATCGATTCTGATATTGGGGGTGATTTCAATAAAAAAAATTAAAATCCAAACAGATGTTACGGCAATAAAGCTTTACCTCTCAATGGCTTTCTTCTCATTTATATTTCCATATGGTTTAATTTATTGGGCAGAACAATTTGTCCCCTCAGGGCTAACAGCTATTTTATATGCTGTATATCCCTTTTCAATCGCAATGTTTTCCTTCCTGATGATACCGTCCGAGAAGATCGAAATAAATAAAATCATTGGCATAATTATTTCTTTTACCGGGTTGTATGTAATTTTTTCTGAAAGTTTCACAGGAAATCTTGATAATTATATTTTAGGATTAATCGCAGTATTTATTAGTGCAATAATGCAGTCGTCAATTGCTGTTTCAATAAAGAAATATGGACACCACCTGCATCCGTTGGCAATGAATTTCTATCCAATGTTAATTGCTGGAATAGTTTTATTAGCTTACGGGTTTATTATTGAGGGACAATTAAAGATAAGATATGATTATAAAGCATTTTTTTCAGTATTTTATTTAGCATTATTTGGCAGTTTAATTACATTTACTTCCTATTATTGGTTAATTAAAAGAGTAAATATTATAATAGTATCACTGATTACATTTATAACTCCCATAATAGCTTTATTTTTAGGGTGGTTCTTTTATAAAGAGGAATTATCCATGCATCAATTAGCAGGATGTTTACTTGTATTGATGGGACTTTTAGCAGCAATTTTTGGCAATATTGGAAAGGCATTAAAGAAAAAAACATGATAAATATAATACGGATAAAAAAAGCTTCATTTTACGGATACCATGGAGTGATGTCAGAGGAAAAGAGTATGGGGGGTAAATTTGAAGCAGATGTGGATCTTTATACAGATTTCAGCAATGCTGCCGAAAAAGATAGTCTGAAGGAAACAATCAATTATCATGAAGTCTATAAGTTATTATATCACGTTGTACTTGAAGAGAAACATTATTTAATTGAAACACTGGCTGTAAAAGTGGCTGACAAACTACTTACCAGTTTTCCAAAGATTCAAAAGGTAGCCGTGAGGATTAGGAAAAATAATCCTCCATTGGGAGGTGTTACAGACTATGTAGAAGCTGAAATAGTTAAATCAAGGGATGAACTGTAAAAAACGATTATAATTAATTAGAGAATGACAAACTTAAATTCCAGATAATGGGAAAAGAAAACATCTCATATATTGCATTAGGGTCAAATAAAGGGGATAGATTTGAATACCTGACAAGAGCTATTCAAGAAATTATTCAGGATAAGAATAATATTATTGAGAATGTATCATCAATATATGAGACTCTTCCTTACGGATATAAAGACCAGGGTAATTTTTATAATGCAGTAATAAAAATTACGACCAGCTACGAGTTATTAGATTTACTTGACCTTCTTAAATCGATTGAAAAAAAGTTAGGAAGAGAGAATAGTACAAAATGGGGACCAAGGGAAATAGATCTTGATATACTCTTCTATAACGATCTCATTTTTTCTAATAACCGTATAACGGTTCCTCACAAGGAAGCTGCTAATAGAGATTTTGTTCTTATACCACTTTCTGAAATTGCGCCTGATCTTAATCACCCTGCTTTAAATCAAAAAATTTGTGATATTTGTATTGTGGAATCTGAAAAAACAGTTATTGGTAAAATTCAGCAAAAACTAACTTCTTGGAAATAATAGTGGAAGAATCTTCAGAAATAAAATACATAGCAATTGAAGGAGTAATTGGAGCCGGCAAGACCTCTCTTGCTAAAAAAATCAAAGACCGGCTTAATGCTCATATTATCTATGAGCAGTTTGAACAGAATCCTTTCCTGGAAAAGTTTTATAATGACCGGAAAAGATATGCCTTCCAAACGCAGATGTTTTTTCTTATAAACCGTTATAAGCAGCAGCAGGGACTTCACCAGGAAGATCTTTTTAATGAACATGTTATTTGTGATTATATTTTTGAGAAAGACAGAGTTTTTGCTTACCTGAATCTAAGTGGTGAAGAATTAAAATTATATGAAAGCATTTTCCCTTTGTTGAACCGTGTACTCAGAAAACCGGATCTTGTTGTATACCTTCAATCAAATGTTGATAGGCTTATATTCAACATAAAAAGAAGAAGCAGGAAAATAGAGCGCAATTTGACCAGAAGCTATATTGAAGAATTAAGCGAGGCGTACAATCACTTTTTCTTCAGGTATAAAAGTACTCCGCTGCTTATGGTTAATTCCACAGAACTGGATTTTGTTAACAGTGATAATGATTTTGATGAATTATTTAAACAGATTTTCCGCAAAGACAGGGCATTTACGGAATACTTTAAACCAGAATCGAGGAATATTATATAAATGTTATTAGAGTTATTTTATTATTTTATTATAATTTATTTGATATATAAAGGCATATTATTCATTGCAAGGATATATAGGACTGTCAATAAAAAGGGAAGTACTGATCCAATATCGCCGAAATCCAAGTTCAAGGATGTGGAAGAAGCAAATTATACTGAAATAAAAGATGATAAGGATAAAGATTCCCATTAATGGCTGGAAATATATTCTTCAATAGACTTATATATGGCTTTTTCAAAAAATATTCAATCCCGGAAATTAAAAACAATTATGATTTAGGGGATCCGGGAAAAATTATTGTTATCCGGCAGCATAACCAATTAGGGGATCTATTAGCAGGTATTCCGCTGTTTCGAGCTATTAAAGAAAAATATCCTAAAGTTCATCTTACTGTAATTGCCAGTCCCTCTAATTACCAGGGTCTTTCAAAAAACAAATTCATTGACCGTTTATTTATTTTCGACAAGAAAAAATTAATAAATCCTACTTACTTTAACGAACTGCAAAAACTATTGAAGGAAAACTATGATATTGCCATAGTTCCTGTTACAGTTTCAATCTCATTTACAAGCAATATTCTTGCAAGGTTTGCAAACGCTAAGATCAGGATAGGACCGAAGAGCCTGGACGGAAAAGGAAACAAGAGTTATTTCTTTTTCGACAGAAGAGTAAATATAGATTGGAGAAAATTTCCCGATCAGAATATATATGAAAGAAGTCTTGATCTTGTAAGACCTTTTGGGATTACTACAAAAAATCTTAAACCCGAAATATCATTTGATGAAGATGACTTAAAGAAAGCCACCGAATATATTTCAACAGAGATAAAACTTAATAAAGGGGAGTATCTGATAGGGATGCATATTGGTGCCGGCAAACCGCAAAACCGATGGTCACTTTTTAAATTTATGGATCTGATAGAAAGGATAAATAATAAGTATCCTTCCAAAATTTATATTACAGGCTCGGTAGGAGATAATGAAGAAATTTCTTTTATAAAGGGGAAACTTAAAATACCTGTCGTTTATTTTCTGGATCAGGCGATTTCTGAAATTGCAGCACTAATTTCCAAATCCGACTTATTTATTTCTAATGATACAGGTATAATGCATGTTGCAGGAGCCACTAATGTTCCACAGGTATCTATTTTTGGTCCTACAAATCCTTTTCAATGGGCTCCAATCGGAGAGAACAAAATATTTGTTAGGAAATCTGATTTGATTGACGATGTTTCAGTTGAAGATGTATTTGAGGTATGTAATATTCTTTTAGGTAAAATACCGGTGATTCATTGAGAAGCCAAAGGCTAATTTCCGCAATAGATATCGGTTCCAATTCGTTTCATATGATTATTGCTGAAATTACGGGGAAGTCTTTTTCTATTATAAGAAAGGAAAGGGAAGTAATAAGGCTTGGCACCTGGAAAGAAGGAGAGGATAAAATTATCTCAGAGGAGGAAATTGATCATGCCGCTTCTATATTAAAGAGATTCAAATTATTATCTGATACTTATAAGTCAAAGCCCAAGGCTGTAGCAACAAGTGCATTACGGGATTCATATAATAACCATGAATTTATCGATAAAATTTATTCCCGGACAGGAATTAAAATAGATATTATTTCGGGAAGAAGAGAAGCGGAGCTGATATTTACGGGGGTTAAAAAAGCCCTGATGATAGGGAAAAAAGATTCACTTTGTTTTGATATAGGAGGAGGCAGCACGGAAATGGTTTATTGTGCTGCAGGTAAAATTGTGTTTGCCGAAAGCTTTAAATTAGGTGCTGTAAGGTTGACGAAAAAATTTTTCCCGAATGCTGTATTAAGTAATTCTTCGATAACCAATTGTTCAGAATTCATTGAAGAACAATTTAATGAGAATAAAAATATCAGATTTAATATTCCTTATGAAATAGCAGCAGGGAGTTCCGGAACTATTCAGAATGCTGCTTCTATAATACATTTTGGGAACCAAAATAAAATCCTCAGAAAATTGAATGGGTTTACGTTCTCCGCGCAGGATTTGAATGAAGTAATTGATTTTGTACTTTCCTGTAAAACAACAAGGGACAGGCTGAGAATCGGTGGAATTGAAGGAAAGAGGGCTGATATTCTACCTGCAGGACTTTTGATACTAAAGAAAGTTTTTGAACTTTTCAATATACGGGATATGGTGATATCGGATTATGCTCTACGGGAAGGGATAATTCTTGATACGATAAAGAAAACCCCTTCTCAAATACAATTTACCTTTTAACAGATTCATACCTTCCGTATATTTGCACATTCAATTTCAGGAATTTATGATAGATATCAGGAACTTTTGCATTATTGCGCATATTGACCACGGAAAATCTACCATTGCGGATTGCCTGCTTGAGACTACCGCGACAGTAAGCTTAAGGGAGGCAAAAGCTCAGCTGCTTGATGATCTTGATCTTGAACGGGAGAGGGGGATTACGATTAAATCCCATGCCATTCAGATGAAATATACCGCCAAGGACAAAGTAAATTATATTCTGAATTTAATTGATACACCCGGGCATGTGGATTTCTCTTATGAAGTTTCCCGTTCACTTGCTGCATGCGAAGGAGCTCTTTTAGTTGTAGATGCTGCGCAGGGAGTTGAGGCACAGACAATAAGCAATCTTTACCTGGCTATTGAGGCAGGTCTTGAGATAATCCCGGTATTAAATAAAATTGATCTGCCAAGTGCCGAAGTTGATAAAGTGAAAGGGCAGATACTAGATCTAATCGGATGCAAAGACAGCGATATAATTCTGGCGAGCGCAAAAACAAAAATCGGAATAGAGGAAATACTTGAAGCTGTTGTAAAGAAAATTCCTCCGCCTACCGGGGATCCCGATGCCCCACTTCAGGCCTTGATATTTGATTCAAAATTTGATGCTTTCAGAGGGGCAGTAGCATATATCCGTGTAATGAATGGAACACTAAGGACAAGAGACAAGATTCGCTTTTTTGCAATAGATAAAGAATTTGAAGCTGAAGAAATTGGAATATTAGGGTTGAAGAAAATCAAATGCGATGAACTTTCAGCCGGGAATGTAGGTTACCTGATTGCAGGAGTAAGAGATGTTCATGATGCAAAGGTTGGGGATACAGTAACACATAAAAAAAATAGTGCGGATAAACCACTGCCCGGTTACAAGGAAGTTAAACCGATGGTATACAGCGGTTTATATCCAACGGATGCCGAAAAGTTTGAAGACCTGCGTGATGCACTTGAAAAATTCAGGTTAAATGATTCCGCACTAATCTATCAACCGGAGACTTCAGCAGCGTTAGGATTTGGATTCAGATGCGGGTTTCTTGGTTTACTGCATATGGAAATTGTGCAGGAAAGATTGTACAGGGAATATAACCAATCGATTATTACAACTTTACCTAACGTTGAATATCATGTCAAAAAGAAGAACGGTGTGGATATTATAGTAGATAACCCTGCTGAAATGCCGACAGTCGGGGACATTGAAAAAGTGGAAGAGCCATATGTAAAGGCACAGATAGTTTGTCCCAGCGAATATGTAGGAAATATTATGAAGCTTGGTATGGACAAGCGGGGAATCTACAAAAATATAACTTATATTGATCCTACCAGAGCTGATCTCCAGTTTGAATTTCCTTTAGCAGAAATAATATTTGATTATTTTGATAAACTAAAATCCACTACTCGGGGTTATGCTTCATTTGACTATGAATATATAGGATACAGGGAATCAGATCTGGTAAAACTGGATATCCTGTTAAATAATGAACCGGTGGATGCCCTTTCAATGATTGTTCATCGTGATAATTCATATGTTTGGGGCCAGAAAGTTTGTACTAAATTAAAAGAGCTGATACCGAGGCAGATGTTTGAAATAAACATACAGGCTGCAATCGGAACAAAGGTAATATCAAAAGCAGTTGTAAAGGCTTTAAGAAAAAATGTTCTTGCAAAATGTTACGGCGGTGATATATCAAGGAAAAGGAAACTTCTGGAAAAGCAAAAGGAAGGAAAGAAAAGAATGAAACAGGTAGGCAATGTTGAAATACCGCAGGAAGCATTCTTAGCTGTTCTTCAAATTGATAAATAATCCAACAGGAGTATACCTATCAAAAACACTGTGATTTATATCTGATTATTGATAAATTAGATGAAAATATTTTTAGTTTATGGAAGGTGAAATAAAAGGTCCGGTTACAATTTTAATTGTTGAGGATGAGAAAATTGTAGCAATGGACATTGCCGGGGGTCTCAAATCTGCAGGATACCAGGTTTCGGGAATTGTTTCAAGTGGAAAGGAAGCAATAGATTTGGTGGAAAAGAACCCTCCTGACTTGATCTTGATGGATATCAGAATAAAAGGGGATATAGATGGAATCCAAACAGCAGAAATTATACAAAGTCAGCATGATATACCGATTGTTTATCTGACAGCATTTGCAGATGAAAACACATTGTCAAGAGCCAGAATTACCGCACCGTATGGATATATTATAAAACCTTTTGATAAAAAGACAGCCCACACTATGATCGAGATAGTTCTATACAAGAATAGTATGGAAAAGAAAATAAAGGAGAACGAAAGGTGGCTTTCTAAAATCCTGCAGTATTCGGGTGATGCAATGATTGCTACAGATGCTCATGGAGAAATAAAGTTGATGAATAAAGTCGCTGAAATTGCAACGGGTTGGAAATCGGAAGAAGTTACCGGAAGGGACATTAATGAGATACTTAAATTATCAGAAGAGAATACAAAAGAACAAATTAATGATCCTATTAAAATTTTTTTTAATGATGATCATATACAGGATAAAACGAAGACAGCTATTCTTATCGATAAGTATACGAAGGAAAAATTAATTACCGGAACGGCATCATGGATAAAAGATGATAAAAATATTACTACGGGGATAGTAGTCGTCTTCCGGGATATAACCAAACAGCGCTGTGTGGAAAAAGAAAGGGAAAGATTATTCAAGAAAGTCAGTCTTGCACAGGAAAGATTAAAAGTTGTATCTAAAAGGTTAATGGAAGTTCAGGAATCGGAAAGGAGACATATAGCAAGGGAACTTCATGATGAAATCGGGCAGATACTGACAGCAATTAAAATAAATATTCAAACTGCTTTCAAGTTAATCGGGACTGAAAAAATAGAAACTCATCTTAATGAGGGAGTTGAACTTATTGAAGAAGCATTATTCCAGGTTAGAAAATTATCGATAGACCTGAGGCCATCAATGCTGGATGATTTAGGTTTGGTTCCCGCTCTTCGATGGTATGTAGACCGGCAATCAGTGAGGGCGGGTATTTCGGCTAAAGTTGTTGTAGACGATACAATTACGCGTTTACCGAGTGAGATAGAAATAACATGTTTCCGGGTTGCTCAGGAAGCGCTTACAAATATTATTAAACATTCAAAAGCAACTCATGTTAATATAACGCTATACTATGAAGATGGCGATCTTCATCTGAAAATAGTAGACGACGGTGTTGGATTTAATTTCTTTGCAGCCGTTCAAAGAAGTCTTAAAGGTGAAAGTATGGGGATATTGGGTATGCAGGAACGGGTTGAACTTATCGGGGGAAAAATAAAAATAAATTCGAAGGCTGGAAACGGTTCAACAGTACATACAATATTCCCCGGCGACGTTATTAATTTAAAGTAAACAAAGTTGGATTTTTATGAAACCTATAAAAGTAATTCTTGTTGACGACCATACATTAGTAAGAGCCGGGATCCGCTCCTTAATTCAGAATATTTCAGGCGTTGAAGTAATAGCCGAAGCGAATAATGGAAGAGATGCAATCAGGTTAATAGACGAACTCATACCCGATCTTGTACTTTTAGATATTGCTATGCCTGAATTGAACGGATTGGAGGTAATTTCAAGAATCTCAAAAGATAATACTGATACTAAAATTATAATTTTATCTATGCATACAAATGAGGAATATGTGGTTCAGGCTTTAAAATCCGGAGCGGCAGGATATCTGCTTAAAGATTCTGCCCCTAATGAACTGGAGATAGCAGTAAATGCAGTTATGAGGGGTGAAACTTATTTAAGTCCCGCAATCAGTAAACATGTTGTAGATAATTATTTAAGAAGAATATCTGAAGTATCTGCAGAAAAAGAAAAAGGACCGGATATATTCAAACAACTGACGTCGAGGCAAAGAGAAATACTTCAGTTGATTGCCGAAGGAAACTCAACAAAGGAAATTGCAAATAAATTGAATGTGAGTATAAAAACGGTAGAAACTCACAGAATGCAATTAATGGATAGAATTGGAATACATGATGTAGCAGGGCTGGTAAGGTATGCAATAAGAATGGGGATTATAACTGTTAAAATGCCGGATAATTAATTTAGTATTATAAAACTGTTACGCCGGCAACTTAGAACTGCGTATATTTTTTATGGTTTCCTGTGCTTCTTTTTCGCCAAAATATTGTTGTGAAATAATTGGCACAACCTCACTGAGAATATCTTCCCGTAAGGAAAACTCTTTATAATTATTAACAGCATTATTGACACTATTTTCGCAAATTTTCAGCTTATCTATAAAATCAGATTTATCTTCCCAGGAGCGTAATTTCTCCGATGCAAAATCTTCTAGATCTCCTCCAAGACGTAAAATTTCTGTTTGTAATTTTTGGATATATGAAGAGTTAAGATCTGCGTAATAAATGAAAATTTGCTTTAATGAATTATTATCTGAATCCATTGCAGAAACTCTTAAAATATCTTCAGTATGACGGCAGTTTCTGATAATGTCTTTTAAACCCCGGATTGTATTATCCTTGAAAGATTCCATATAATAAGTTCCTATGTTAAGCTTACAAGAAATGTAGCTAATTAAAATAATATATCATTTAATATATTAGATAATATTGATACAGAACACAAGATTAACTGGATATACTAATTAAAACTTTATATTAGGAAAGATTTAATAAAAAATTATGACTGAAGTATTTTTATTAACTGATGGGTGGAGCGATTTTAACGGAAAAAATGTCCTGACGTATTGGGGGATATCTAATGAAATTGGTCCTGTTGAAATCCGGATTACTAATTCAAATCCCCTTTTTTTCGTATTAAGAGATGTTGAGATAACAGGGCTAAACATTCCATACAGACGGAAAAATGTTCTTCTTAAAAATTTCAATTCTGAGCCAGTAGATGCTATTTATTTTAATACACAGAGGGATTTAACCGTAGGAGCGGAATATCTGCGAAAATTAAAAATTCAGGTTTACGAATCAGATATTGATCCAGCCAGGCGATATTTGATGGAAAGGAACATATACGCGCAAGCCTCTCTAACCGGGGGTGAAATGAAAGAGGGGCAATCAACGTTATTTATAAACCCGATAATAAAACCTGCGGTAGTTGAACCAGAATTCCGGGTTCTTTCTTTGGATATTGAAACAGGCAAGGATAATACTCTTTATTCAGTTGCATGCAATCTTTGGGGAAATATTCCTGAGAAAAAGATTGTATTTATGAGGGGGAAGGGGGGAACAACGGATAGAGCAGAACCGGAAGTGATTTTTAATAATTCTGAAGAGGAACTTCTTAGAGTATTTATTAAGTGGTTGAGGCAAAATGATCCGGATATAATAATAGGGTGGCATGTAATTGGGTTTGATCTGATGTTCCTTGAAAAGAGATGCAAGGATATGAATATCAGTTTTGATATATCAAGAAAGGGGAATATAGTCTTGAGAAATAAAGCGCGTGGAGGTTATTATGCAAGCATTCCGGGCAGAATAGTACTTGATGGTCCTATAAGTTTAAGGACAGCATTTTATTCATTTGAAGATTATACGCTTGAAACGGTATCACGGGAGTTGCTGGGGACGGGCAAAACAATTTCTCCTGATGCCGGGAAGGTAGAGGAAATTAACAGATTATTTAATGAGGATAAAATTAAACTTGCAGAATATAATCTGAATGATACAATACTGGTATCTGAAATATTTAAGAAGACAGGCATTATAAAGCAAAATGTAAAGAGGGCGCAATTATCGGGGTTAATGATGGACAGGTTGGGGATGATGACTGCTGCATTTGATCATTTCTATCTTCCTAAACTTCACAGGGAAGGGTTTGTCGCTTCTGACATAAAAGATATTGAACCAGCTGGACAAGCAGCCGGCGGGTATGTAATTGAACCTATTCCAGGAATTTATGAGAATGTTGCGCTTCTTGATTTTAAGAGTCTATATCCAAGTATAATATTGACTTTTAAAATAGATCCTTTATCCAGGATGTATAATAATATTGAGTCAATTAGTACTCCACAGGGATACAAATTTTCTGCAAGTAAAAATTATTTACCCGAATTAATATCAAAACTAATGGAGCAGCGGAATACAGCAAAGAAAAACGATGACAAATATCTTTCGCAGGCGATCAAAATATTAATGAACAGTTTCTATGGAGTAATGGGTTCTTTTGGATGCAGGTTCTATCATCCGGATCTACCAAATGCTATCACAAGCACGGGTAAATGGTTGTTGTTGGGGAGCAAGGAATATTTAGAACAGAAAGGATATAAGGTACTTTATGGGGACACCGATTCTTTATTTGTAAAAATAAAAGATAAGGAAGCGGCGGATGCTGATTATTACGGAAATGAGATTGCAAAGGATCTTAATGAATACTGGAAAAGAAAATTAAAGGAAGATTTCAATGTAGAATCATATCTTGAATTAGAGTACGAGAAATTTTACACGAAATTTGTTTTAACTCAATCGCGGGGGAGTGAGTCAGGTGCCAAGAAAAGATATGCCGGTTTAATTGCAGACACAGACAGCAATAAAATTGAGTTTGTGGGGATGGAGTCAGTGCGATCTGACTGGACGAAGCTTGCAAAGGATTTTCAGGCTGAGTTATATGACAGGATATTGAATAATAAAGAAATTGATAACTGGATAAATGATTTGGTCATTTCTTTAAAGCATGGACATTTTGACAATAAACTTGTTTATCGAAAAAGGTTAAGAAAAGATATTGATGAATATGTAAAAAATATTCCTCCACAGGTTAAAGCGGCAAGGATGCTTGATGATAAGAGCAGTTCTGTAAAGTATATAATTACAAAAAAGGGTCCTATTCCTATTGGACTCAATCCCACAGATATTGATTATGATCATTATATTGATAAACAGCTAAAGCCAATAGCAGATTCGATTCTTTCTTTGCTTGGGGTTTCATTTAATTCGATTGTATCTTCGCAACAAATGAATATGTTTTAAACTTAAGTAAGCAGATTATGGAAGTATGGAAAAATGGGGCATAGATTTTAAATAGAATTCAAAAAAAGTATATTATTTATTTAATATTTTGATTTAATTATAATTCAATTATTCGGTAATATTGTAGTAACAAAATAGCGGTAATAAATGAAAGCAAAAACTCTCACCAAGAAAAATCCGAAATCATTTATCCTCGACACGAATGTTATTTTACATGATGCATCATGTATTCATCAATTTCAGGAAAATGATGTAGTTATCCCTTTAACGGTGATTGAAGAGCTGGATCATTTTAAGAGAGGCAACCAGGTAATAAACCTAAATGCAAGGGAGTTTGCGAGAACACTTGATTCAATGACGGGGCAGGCACTTTTTAACGGTGGTGTTTCTATGGGGAAAAAAAGAGGGAAGGTCCGTATTGCTATAACGAAAGGAATAAGTTCAGAAATCAGGGATGTATTTAAAGAAGATACTCCTGATCACCGGATATTAACAGCAGCTTTTGAGTGGAGTAAGAAGTACAAGAATACTACTGTAATTCTTGTTTCTAAAGATGTTAATTTACGAATGAAGGCGAAAGCGATTGGTATACTTGCAGAGGATTATACAACAGACAGAATAAGAAATGTTGAAGAGTTATACAGCGGAAAAGAAATTGTAGAGGGGTTTGATGATAATATTATTGTCAGGCTTTTTCAACCTCCATACGAAATTCCGGTAAAGCAGATAATTAAAAAGCTGCCCGGGGAATTGATATCAAACAAATATTATATTTTCCGGAATGAGAACCGGTCAGTACTTGCATGTATTGATCAGAATAAAGAGTTAATAAAGAAGATAGATAAAAATGTTATTTATGGTATTAAACCAAGAAATGCAGAACAAACATTTGCAGTAGATGCACTTACAAATCCTAATATTCCACTTGTTACTTTAACGGGTAAAGCTGGAACAGGTAAAACCCTTTTGGCTCTGGCAAGTGGTCTGCATGTTAAAAAAAACTACCGCCAATTATATATTGCACGCCCCATTGTTCCTTTAAGCAACAAGGATATTGGGTTTTTGCCGAGGGGGGGGATGTTCAGAGTAAAATAGAACCTTATATGCAGCCGCTGTGGGATAATCTGAGGGTGATCCAGGACCAGTTCCCTGAAAATGATAAGCAGTCGCAGCAGATAACTTTGATGATAAAAGATCAGAAGATAGTGATAGAACCATTATCATTTATAAGGGGAAGGAGTCTGCAGCGTATTTTCTTTATTGTAGATGAAGCTCAGAATCTGACGCCACATGAAATTAAGACCATAATTACAAGGGCTGGTTCAGGAGCTAAGGTAGTATTTACTGGAGATATTTATCAGATAGATCATCCATATCTTGATTCCCAATCTAATGGATTGTCATACCTGATAGATCATTTTATGGGGCAAAAGTTATATGCTCATATAAATCTGGAGAAGGGAGAGAGATCAGAACTAGCTGAGTTGGCAAGGAATCTCCTTTAAAAGATTATTTCGGATTCAGATGGTTATATTTTAAAATAATTGCATTTTAGTAAAAGGCAATTTCAGTTTTGATTCTTTTGCTTTTTCTGCACTCTTTGGTAAATTAAACATTCATTTTTGAGCAATTATGATTAAAAAATGCCTTATTATTTTGTCAATATTTATAATATCGGTTGAGGGATATTCTCAAACCCAACAGTTTTTTGATTCTCCATTTGGGGGCGGTGGTGGATTTACCCCAGGGTGGAACTTTGTGAATGTAAGTTCTTTAAATAATAAGCTTTCCAGTATTAATATGCCTCAGGTAGCAAAAAATGGAATTTTTACAACTGGCGGCGGCGGATTCATTTATATAGGATTTGTCCCTGGTCTAAGGATCGGAGGAATGGGATATGGGGGATCAACGTTTAAGCAGTCTCAAGTTAATGGATATGATTTTGAAACTTTTTATTCAGCCGGCGGCGGGGGGATGACGATTGAGTACACTCTGCCCTTTATTAAATCTATTGGAGTATCTCCGGGTTTGATTATAGGAGGCGGAAATATTACTGTAGAATTATATAAAAACGGAGTAAATGCTGGTTGGGCAGGACTAGGAATAGAACAAGGACTGCATAATACACTAAACAATAATTTTTGGGTGATTGCTCCTATTATTAATTTGGAAATCCCATTTTACAGGTTTTTTTGTTTCAGAATAGGTGCAGGATATAATTTTACCCTAGGGGAGAATTGGACATTCAATAATCAAGATTTACCCGGTGTTCCTTCTGATTTCAATGGCAAAAATTTCTTTATTCAAACCGGGCTCTTTATAGGTTTCTTTTCTTTTTAATTACAGGATATTAATGAAAAACATTTTAGTTACTGGAGGCGCCGGATTTATTGGGAGTAATTATATCAATCATATTCTTACCGAAAGAGATGATTATAATATTATTAACCTTGATAACCTTACATATGCTGGTAACCTTGAAAACCTTAAACCATCCGAGAATAAAAAGAACTATACTTTTATTAAAGGAAATATTTCCAATTCAGAACTTGTTAATTACATATTCAATAAATATAAGATAAAATATGTTATTAATTTTGCTGCTGAATCGCATGTAGATAGAAGTATTTTAGGATCGGAAATTTTTTACAGAACCAATGTTATTGGCACAAATGTCCTTTTGGAGATTTCCAGAAGAAATGAAATAGAAAAATTTGTCCAAATATCAACTGATGAGGTTTATGGAAGTTTAGGAAGGGAAGGATTATTTACCGAAAATACTCCGATTTCTCCAAATAGTCCCTACTCATCAAGTAAGGCAGCTGCAGATATGATGGTGCTTGCATTTTATCACACTTACAAAATGCCGGTGGTGATAACCAGGTGTTCGAATAATTATGGTCCTCTGCAGTTCCCGGAAAAACTTATTCCTTTGATGATCATAAATGCATTAAATAATAAAAGACTTCCTGTTTATGGTGACGGGATGTTTGTTAGGGATTGGATTTATGTTACTGATCATAATAAGGCGATCGACTTGGTATTAGATAAAGGAAAGATAGGAGAGGTATATAATATTGGGGCGAGTAATGAAATGCCAAACATTAAAATTATTAAACTTATTTTGGAATATCTGAAAAAATCAGAAGATTTAATTCAGTACGTAAAAGACCGGCCTGGTCATGATAGGAGGTATGCGATTGATTCATCAAAAATTCAAGATGAATTAGCTTGGAAGCCATGTTACTCTTTTGAAACTGCGATAATAGAAACAATCGAATGGTATATTCAAAATAAAAACTGGTGGGGAAGGATTATTTCAGGAGAATATCAGAATTATTATAAATTGCAATATAAAATATAAAGAGGAATTAAGGAATTAGAATGAAAAAGTATTCAATCTTTTTAATTGTTTTATTTTATGCGGTGGTAAATGCGCAATTCGACAATAACAAAAACGAGAATTATCTTAACGGGGTTAATTTAATTAGTGTTACAATTGGAGGGAAATTTATTATAATAGGAACATTCCCAGCTTATAGCACCGAAAGAGTTGATCAATTTATTACAAGAATGTTCAATCAGGGGAAAGAAAAGTTATTGACCACTGCAAATATTTCTTCAGCTAATTCTAATAACTCATCAAATTCATTACTTCAAGTAAAAAAAGAGCTTGCGGACTATTCTTTTCGTAATATTAAGTTAAAAAGAGCTGATGGCAAAGAATTTATTTTAGATCTTGAAAAGTTTAGGCTAAACGGAGATTTTGTAAATAACCCATATCTCAAGAATGATGATGTTTTAATTTTTTCTGCGACAGATTTGGAAAGGAATTTTTTCTCTATATCTGGTGCAGTAAATAATCCAGGAAAATTTCATTTTGTTGATGGTGACAGACTAAAGGATGCGATTGAATTTGCAGGTGGAATAAATAAAGCATATGAAAATGTAACCAGCGCAGATATAAATCGATTAAGCTATGATGGTAGAGAGCAGAAGGTAGTGTCGGTTGATGTAAACAGTGATTACGCATTAATGAGAGCAGACAGAATTGTGGTAGTTGCGAATGAGACTATGAAAAAAGATTTTTCAATTACAATTCTTGGCGAAGTAAATTCTCCCGGTGTAATACCGATCACTAAAGATAAAACCACTTTGTATGAGGTTATTAATAAATCAGGAGGTTTGACAAAAGAAGCGTCACTAAAACATGCAAAATTATATACTGGGAATAGTGTGTATTCAATTATGGCGAAGCAGTATATCTCTAATTTTAAAGATTATCCTATAAGACCTGACTTTGATTTGAACAGCGACTATATCAACATTGAGCAACTTATGATGTCAAGAATGTCAAGTCTTGTTCCTGAAGATACTGCTTATTTTAATGCAGAAAATCAATTGAGAATTCTGTTGGAAGGCTCTTCAATAGACTTTACTAAAATAAGTGATCCTAATTCAGAGGCGTCAAAATATCTTGTAAAAGATAAAGATGTAATTATTATCCCATCTAAGGATAGCTCGGTATATGTTTTTGGTCAGATTTTATCTCCCGGGCATATTACATATAGTCCTGGAAAAGATTATAAATATTATATTAAAAAAGCAAATGGCTTTGGCGACTTTGCAGAAAAAAATGATGTTATGATAATTAAAGGAGTTACACATAGTTGGATAGAAGCAGAAAATAATATTGCCATAGAAGAAGGAGATTATATTTATATTCCACGAAAGACAATGAGATCATATAATTCATATATAAATCAGATTGGAACTTATTTGGGAATTGTGGGAAGTGCCGCTACGATTATTCTGCTTCTGCTACAATTCAAGAAATAATAAATAATGTGCATTATTTGTGCATGAGTTAGAATTTCATTATTTTACTATTCTGATTTTGAAACTATTTGTTCTGTTTTTATTGTCAACTGCGGGGAAATCTCCAAGTAATACAGTTTAATACTTGACAAATTGATAAAATCATATATATTTGAAAGTCTGTTTTCTAAATGGTTTTTAATTAAGGAAAACGGAAAATTTAAATTGAAATTTTGGAAAATACTCTTGACATTCGGTGCAAGAGGAAGTAAATTTGGAGCCCTTCTAAAAGGAAGGATTCAAACAAATTTTTTTTATTGTTCTTTGATAAAGTGAGTGCATTTAACCAGTCAATTGTTAAATGGTTTCAACTATAAAGCGTCTAACGCCAAGATTACAAAATCATTAAACTCTACAACGGAGAGTTTGATCCTGGCTCAGGACGAACGCTGGCGGCGTGCTTAACACATGCAAGTCNNAAAGTGGCGCACGGGTGAGTAACACGTAAGCAATCTACCCTTAGATCTGGAATAACTCCGCGAAAGCGGGACTAATACCGGATGATGCAGCGGCATCACATGATGATGTTGTTAAAGTCTATATGACGTCTAGGGACGAGCTTGCGTCTGATTAGCTAGTTGGTGAGGTAACGGC
>PLLW01000121.1 GCA_003141435.1 Ignavibacteriales bacterium | reverse complement strand
GCATGTTCAACGATACTTTTTATGTAATAGGATGTGGTAGTTTTTCCGTTAGTACCTGTAATGCCAATCAATTTTAATTTATCTGATGGTTCGTCAAAGAAGTAATTAGATGCCTGTGCCAGGGCGACGCGGCTGTCTTTCACTAATATTTTTGCTTTTCTGTTATGAATAAATATTTCATCAGGAACAGAATTATTATCCTCAAGAATTACGGCAATTGCTCCATTGTTTAGAGCATCTAAAATAAATTTGTGACCATCTGATTTAAATCCTTTAATGGCTACAAAGACAGATCCTTTAATAACTCTTCTGGAATCATAAAAAATACCAGTCACGTCCTGGCGTTGAACTTCTCCGATAATCTGGCTGATATAAATTCTATTTATTAATTCTGTTAATTCCATCAGTAAATTACTGCGCCTTTAAGTTTAGAACCATCACAGGATATTTTACAAATTATTCCTTTTTGAATCGTTGCTCCCGGAGGAATACTCTGAGCTACAACAGTCCCAGAGCCTGAAATTCTATATTGCAAACCAAGTTTGGAAAGAAAAAGTAACGCATCACGCAAAGAATAATTTGATAAGTCAGGCATTAAATTATTTTTCAATGCGTAATTGTTATCTATTTTTTTTGTTGTATTATTAGAAACTGGTGTAATTTTTGATTCAGGATTAATGGAAGAATAACTATTATTTAATTCCGGTTTTTCTTGTTTTATTATCTGGTTTGATTGAAAGAATTTTTCATTAGACCTGACTATTTTTTCAGCAACTTCTTTAAAGATAGGAGCTGCTACAGCCCCCCCGTACTTACCTCTTTCGGGAGAGTTGACAAGAATTAAGCATAAAATCTGAGGGTTTTCCACCGGAAAAAATCCTATGAAGGAAGAGTTATATTGAGACTTGGAATATTTTCCGTCAACCAGCTTTTGGGATGTACCTGTTTTTCCTCCTACAGAGATGAAATCCAGCTTTGCGGCTTTACCAGTCCCTTTTTCAACAACACCTCTTAAATATTCCCTCATCCTATCGGATGTTTCTTTGGAAATTACTTGTCTTATCTGTTTTGGTGAATTTTCATTTAAGACTATCCCCTTGTTATCTATTACTCTTTTTGTTATTTGAGGTTGATATAAGATCCCGCCATTAATAGTAGCAGCATAGGCTGAAATTAATTGTATAGGCGTAACTGATAGTTCATAACCAAACGAAATAAATGCTTTTGTAATCGGAGACCAGCTAGTTGGATTTTTTAATGAACCCTGAGCTTCTCCAGGGAGATCTAAGGATGAACAGTTTCCGAACCCGAATCCACGTATATATTTATAATAGAGATCATCACCTATTCTATGCACAAGTTTTGACATTCCAACATTGCTTGATTGTTCGATAATACCTCTTACTGTAAGAGTACTGTTTCCATTATGTGAATCACTTATAGTAACACCATTAAATTTGTATTTGCCATGTTCGATATTAATTATTTCATCATCCCGGCATAATTTCTGATCTAATAAAGCAGACATTGTAATTGTTTTAAAAGTCGAACCAGGCTCATAAGTATCAGTTAATGCTTTATTTCTTCTGATGGTATCGCTGTAATCCCAGAAATTATTTGGATTAAAATCCTTCTGGTCAGCCAAAGCAAGAATTTCGCCATTATTGGGATCCATAATAATCCCCACTGCTGAAGTTCCACCGAAATTTTCCAAACCTTTCTTTAATTCTTCTTCAAGAATTACCTGATAGGATTTGTTAATTGTAAGTACAATATTATTTCCCGGTACAGCAGCTTTAGTTTGCTCTTCCGCAACAGTTATCATATCCCCAATAGCATTCTTTTCAACAAACATTGTCCCGTTGACGCCTTTGAGCTGATCATCAAATTCCTTTTCAATTCCATTGACACCATGAAAGTCATTTGAAATATATCCTAATACATGTGATGCCAGATTATTATAGGGATAAATTCTGGTAGGATCTTCTTCATAAAATAACCCTACTGCTTTGAAATTTTTCAGCACAATTGCTTTTTCACTCGGGATTTTTTTCTCAATACAAATTGTTTTACCAGAAACTTTCATTAAATCTGAATAGTAGGACAAAGGTTTCCCGAACACAGAAGAGAATTTCTCTCCAATTTTCTTTTTTTCTTCTTTCGAGACCATCCTCATATCAAGATAAAACGACACATCATTTCTGTTATATACCAGCAGAACATTATTGCGGTCATAGATCAAACCTCTTTCGGTATTTATTTTCTCGATCCCGGTCTGCTGTCTTTCCGCCAAATACTTAAGTTCTTCACTTTTTAAGATCTGTATGTTAAAAAGCTTAATCCCAATCGCTAAGAAGAAAATGAAGATGACTATTATTAAAAACAATACTCTTGAATTATTCATATTTAGAATTAATTTCTTGTTGTATACGTTCTATTTGTTCCCTACTGACTGATAAAGTTAGTACCGGCGCGGGACATTTTATCATTCCGAGCTCATTTTGCGCGATTTCCACAATTCTTTCTTCAGAATTTAGAAATTGAAACTGTACGGTCAAATTCAATTTCTCATTTTGGACGGAACTGTAATTTTGCATTGCGATAACTTTATCTTTTATAAGCGATTCGCATTTTAATTTAAGACCGACATAACTGAGAGCATAGATTGTAATGGCTATACCTGTCAATAATCCATACCCTAAAAAAGGTTTAGAGTTTTTCATTATATCCTTTCCGCCGCTCTTAATTTCGCGCTTCTGCTTCTGAAATTATCTTCTATTTCTTTATTATCAGGGACGACCGGTTTCTTTGTAATGATTTTTAATCTTGGTACTTTTTCGCAATTACAGATAGGGCTTCCCAGAGGACAGATGCAATCGAGTGTTTCATATTTGAAAGTTTCTTTTACAATCCTATCTTCAAGAGAATGGTAAGACAAAATTACAAGCCTTCCTTCCGGTTTTAAAAGATCAATCGATTTCTTCAAAAATAATTTTAATGTGTTCAATTCATCATTGACATAAATCCTTAAAGCCTGGAATACGCGGGATAAAGTTTTAGTGTGATATCTTTTAGGAGTTATTTCAGTTATAATATTACTAAGATCAAGAGTAGTTTGGATTTTTTTCTCCCGCCTTATTTCGCAAATTACTTTTGCGATTTTCCTGCTATTCTTTTCCTCCCCATACTGAAAAATAATATTTGCAAGATCTTCCTCAGAATAAGAATTAACTACATCAGCAGCATTGATAACCTTGGATTTATCCATTCTTAAATCAAGCTGGGCATTATTTCTATAGCTGAATCCGGACTCTGCAGTGTCAAGCTGGAATGATGAGACTCCCAAATCAGCGAAAATTCCAGTAAATAACGGGATAGATTCAATTTTAGCTATTATATCTATTTGAGAGAAATTCATGTTATAAAGTTTTACTCTTTTCTCTTCAGAAAACTTTTTTTGGGAAAACGAAAATGCATCCTGGTCAACATCTGTACTTATCAACAAACCATCAGCACTTAAGGAATTCAGAATACCGGATGAATGACCGCCGAACCCTAATGTACCGTCAAAATAGATTCCGTTACTATCCGTAACCAGGAATTCTAAACTCTTATCAAACAATACGGGCGTATGATAAACAGTCATTAAGATGTTATTACTTTTGCTGCAATTTGTTCAAATGTAAGTTCAGAACTATTCAAATAATTTTCGTAAACAGAAGGATTCCATAATTCAATTTTTGTTGATACACCAAGTATCAATACATCTTTTGTAATTCCCGCATGAGCAAGAAGATTTTGAGGGATTAAAATTCTTGATTGAGAATCAAGAGTATCTTCAAATGCGTTTTGAAGAAGCATTCTACTAAACCTGGCATGGTCCGGATTAAATAAATTTAGCTGATGCACTTTTGCTTCGATCACATTCCATTCATTGAGGGGATAAACATCTATGCATTTTTCTGTCCCTTGTGTCATGATGAATGTATCATTAGATTCAGGAGAAACATGTTTCCTCAATTTTGCAGGAATACTTATTCTTCCTTTTGCATCAACCGAGTATATATATTGACCTTTAAACACTTTTTATATATCCTTATATAATTCACCACTTTTCCCCACAATTGATCAAAAACTAACTAAAAGGGTTGGCAAAGTCAAGATAATTCTCACTTTTTTTATATAATTTATTATGATTTCTGAACGTTTTAGATAAAGTGGGGAAAAGACGAGGTTTACCTTTTGGTGGGGAAAAATATGCTAATGGGCGAGATATGAATGTGATTTTAGGTGGAAAATGATCATGCCGTAATTAAAGCGATTTAGGAGATGGAATGGTCGGAGCTCGTAAATCATATAGATTTAAGGGATGAAAAACAGGGAGGGCAAAGTCCATAATGAATAAGGAATTATTGCTTAAATATTTGGGTACTCTTTGGGGAAAAGTTTAGGCGGAGTTGTTATTTCCTCCTTAAATAATTAAAATTATTGATCTTTACCTGGTGGTTATTTCAGTAATAAAAGTTTTTTAGTATCAATAAAATTTCCAGCAACAATTCTATAATAATAAACACCGCTTGCAAAACTCGAAGCATTCCAATCAATTGAATGAATACCTGCAATCATATCCTGCGAAATTAAATTTGATACTTCCTGTCCCAGTGAGTTGTAAATACTCAATTTAACATGCGATGCTTTTGGAAGCGAAAATTTTATCGAAGTACATGGATTAAATGGATTTGGATAATTCTGTTCGAGGAAATAATCTTTATGAAATGGATTTATTTCATTTTTTACTCCCAAAGGGGAGTTATGAATTTTAGTAATAAATCCTCCCCCCCCAGTTAAATGAAAAGTTCCGAATGTTGCAGAATCTGAAAATGCACCTGTTGAATAAACATTTCCAATTGTATCAACTACAATAGCAGTACCTACACCATAACCAGTATCCTGAACAGCCCATAAACAATTTCCATCAAAGTCATAACTGGTTACAAAAATATACCGCTCACTTGAACCTGCTAATTTGATTGTTCCAAATGTTGCCGGTCCAGTAAATTGTCCCGTGACATAGCAATTTCCCTTTGCATCAGTCGATATACCCCAAGCCGCATCATATCCTGTACCCCCTGCTTGTTTGGCCCATAAACAATTTCCGTTTAGATCATACTCGGCTACAAATATATCCGAATCTGAATTACCTAATCCGCTTAATTGTATTGTTCCGAAAACTGCTGGTCCAGTGAATTTTCCGGTAACATAGCAATTTCCATTTGCATCAACAGAGATACTGGTACCACCATCACTAAATGGACTCCCCGCTTGTTTAGCCCACAAACAATTTCCAAAAGAATCATACTTCGCTATAAATATATCATATGAACCAAAACCGGACAATTGATTTTCTCCGAATACTACGGGTCCCTGGAAATATCCTGTAACATAGATATTCCCATTAGCATCCACAGTTAAACCTTCTCCGAAATCAGAACCAACTCCTCCCGCTTGTTTGGCCCATAAACAATTTCCATTAGGATCATACTTTGCAACAAATGCATCACTACTACCAAAACTTGTTAATTGAAATAATCCGAATGTTGCGGTTCCCCTGAATTCACCAGTAATATAACTGTTGCCATTTATATCAACCGAGATGAAATAACCAAAATCATCATTACTGCCACCAGCCTGTTTTGCCCAAATACAATTTCCATCCTTGTTATATTTTGCTAAAAAAATATCATAAGAGCCAGAACTGATTAATTGAAGTGTATCAAATTTTGCAATCCCATAGAAAAATCCCGTAATATAACTGTTTCCATTTTTATCAACCGATATGCTATAAGAACAATCGTTATTAATTCCACCGGCTTGTTTTGCCCATATACAATTTCCATCTTTGTTATATTTTGCTACAAATACATCGGTATAGCCATAACTGAATAATTGGATAGTATCAAATACTGCAGTTCCATTGAATAATCCTGTAACATAACTATTCCCTGATGCATCAACTGATATGCCATAACCAGTAGAATTACTAATAATTTTTGCCCAAGTGAAAGTCTGTGCGTTTAATTCAAAAGAGTAAAGTAGAAGTATTGCCTGAAAAAAGAAAAGGTAAGTACGAAAGGAAATAATCTTAAGAATAATCCGCAGAACCGATTTAATGTTCATTTAGCATCCTGAGATAATTGTAGAACTGTTTTATAAACTTAGAGATTAAAAATTAAAGTTTCAATTATTCATCAACAATCATAAGGGAAAGTGAAATTATAGATTTTAACTTCTAGTTATCCATGCACAAAATCTTTTAGGAAATTTTCAGGTCATCAACTTTTAATAATGCTCTTTTCCCATCAGGAAAATCAATGTTTAAGCAAAAACGAAAGAGTTTCTGTAAAACACAAAGAGTACTTGTCTAACGTAAAAAATTAAATGTGGTTAGCAAAGAGGCTTACATTGTGAGGTATATGTAAAACGACATGTGAAAGCGTATTTTTTTAATATAAATAATGTTGAAAGGATAGTAGGACTCTGGGGTGTGCAATTATGAAGAAAGTTTGGCTTAATAATTAAGAGCCAACTGCCGGAATCGAACCGGCGACCTACTCATTACGAATGAGTTGCTCTACCAGCAAAAACAATAACTTAGCTTGACATGGTTACTTATTTGGTGACTTCTCTTTGATTCTTAGAGCTTGAAAAGGACAAATTAACATGTTTTTATCAAAGCTCAACAATGGCAACTGGTATATATATTACAACAATTCCACAGGGAAACGGAAAAAGATATCTACCAAAACAAAATTCAAAAGAGAAGCCTTACAATTCTTATCAGAATTTGAAAGTAATATTAAGAGACAAAAGGAATTGAAGGTTATACCGATTGATTTAATTTCATTTAAGAATTCTTATCTTAAACATTCCGAAGCTGTCCACAGACCCAAAACAACAAAAGCCCTTAAAACTATTTTTGAATCCCTTATTAGTTTTTGCGGGAATCCTTACTTATCAACATTAACGACTATTGAATTAAAGAAATTCCTTGAACAAAAATATTTAGTTTCTCCCTATACAGCTCAAAAATATTTAGCATTTATAAGAAGTGCTTTCAATGATGCTGTCAAGGATGGATATTTAGAACAAAACCCATTCAACAAGATTGATAATTTCAGGTTACCGGAACAACAGCCTTTATTCTTTTCTGAGAATGAGTTTCAATCCTTGTTAAGTATCATTGAGGATAAAGACCTTAAAGACCTTATCATTTTCGGAGTAAATACATCAATGCGTCAAATGGAAATGCTTACCTTAAAATGGAATCAAATAAATTTCAAGGAAAGATTCTTAACACTTGATAATATCAGTAATATAACGAAATCCGGAAAGATAGGGACTGTCCCGCTTAATCTTACTGCATTACAGATATTAACAGAGCGGGAGAGGACTAAAATAAATGATAATGTTTTTAATTATAAAGGTAAATCAATAGGACAGGATTTCATGTCAAAGAAATTTAAGAAATTTGTCATTAAGGCAAAGCTCAATAAAAAATACAAATTCCATACCCTTAGACATACGGGAGTTTCCTGGATTTTACAGCGTGGCGGGTCAATGCTGAATGTAAGTAAAATACTCCGGCACTCCGATATTAAGGTTACACAAATATATAGTCATATCAGACCGGAAGATTTATTAAAATCAGTAGAACTATTAGATAATTAAAATATGCTTATAGATTCATTCCCAACGCTCATAAATGCCCCTACAAGGGCTTTAATCGGAAGCTTGACTAAATATATGACTCCTTAGTATCATTATGTATTATTATCAAAATAATACTTAATTTAAGTTTAGTCCTTTTATATGAACTTCGTAATAATATGCAAAATATAAGTTTAATAATCCCTTCGTTTGTGTCTCCTTCGGGAGAGGCTCGGGCACGAGTTACGAACACAGACAAGGGATTTTTTATTTTATGCGATGAATGATGAAAAAAGAATTAATCCTCAAATCTAAACTTGGAATTCCCTATTCCATTTATGAATCAACTATAGATAACAGAAAGTTAATTGACCTTTTATGTGAAGATGGTTTTCAAAAAGTTAAACAATATTTCGATAAATATTTTAATCAGCTTATTGAAAATAGTATTAGCAGTGAATCAGTTGAATTAATATCAACATTTCGAGAATCATTGGAAGACAAATTCTATAATGATGTTTATTCTTATGTGATTAGATACAAAGAAGATATAGAGGGAGTGACTAATAAAAAATCATTTGTTAATGCAATAATAGAGTTGGTAGTCCACCCGCTATTTTTTTATTCAGAATTATCCATAGCAGTTCTAACTGGCAATCGTGACAACCTAATAAATCTTGTGGAATTTAAACAAGTACATACCAACCAAAAGGACAAGGAGTGGAGAGAACAACTTTATAAAATTGCTGATAAAATTTATAAAGAAAAAAAGCATTTAGACAAAACAAAATCACTTAAAGAAGCATTTGAAAGCCTACCGAACAAAGAACAATACAGAGATGATTATTTAGACAATTTCAAATCTATTTACGAAAAATTTCGTAAACGATAAATCCAAAATCGACTTTGGTTATTATCCAAAATCGATAAGTGTATATTTTCTACCCCCCTTTTAACAATTTACCTTGTAAATAAAAAAATCCGGCAAGTGTTTACTGCACTCCCGGATTAAATTCTAAAAACAATACAAGGACAAATTGTATGAATAATTATAATCAATCCCCCGCTTTAAATCAAGCAGTCAAGAATAACCCCGCTTTATATGAATTGATTCCACAAAAATCAGGGAATAAATTTACTATAAAATTGAACCTTCCTTTTCAAACCCGATATATCGGTAACATTCAGGGAGATACATACTTTAAGAAAGTAAATTTATCCCGGCATCAGTTTAATAAAATTCCTTCAATAGCCTTTTGTTTAGACCTATTAGAAAATGAGAAGTTTACCTGGATTAGGGTTTTTTGTGACGATGGAAGAATTTTAGAGACGAGTAGAAAATTTGTTCTTATACATGGCACAAGACAAACCTTTTTTAAACAAGGTTATGAAAAACAAATCTTTTTAGGACTCCATTTATTCAGTAGAGCGGAAGCAGAGAAATTTGAAAATGCCGAAGCATTGAAACCTGATTACAAACAATTAACTTTGTTTTCATAGGGGGATAAATGGAAGAAATTAAGAAAAGAGAATTTGATAAACATTTCTTTGAATTTCCCTTATCCTCATTGATTTATCTTGCTAATAATCGAGAGAGAATAAATGATTTAATGGGATATTGCATAGTAAGACAAACTGAAAAAGTGAAATTATCCAATGTGGAAATTAATAACTTAGTTAGGCATTTAATAGAAGAAAGAAATAAACCCCTATATGGTTATAAAAGGGATTCCATTTATCATAAAAAAATACTGATAGGTTCATCTCACTTTGGAGTAATTATTAATAATATTCAAGGTGTGATAGATGAATATGACAAATTAAATGAAGGAATTTTTTCATACATAGGTCGAAATGGTAAGGATGCATATTGCAGAATAGGAAAGGACTTATTATTTGAAGTGTATAAAGGAAATTTTGACTACAAACTATTTTCTGTCTTATGTGGGATTCAATCAATTCTTAGAGATGACAAGTTCAAGCGGATAACTTATGACCGGATAAGATATTCCATGCATGGATATAAAAGTAAAACTGTTTTTGAAAAAGAAAATCCAGGAATAAAGTTATTAACTGATAGACAGCTAAAAAGACTTGTTGACATTTTACATGCAAAACAATTCTTTTCCCGTTTTACCTATGCTAATAGACAGATTTTCTATTCAACCAAAATTGATAATGATGAACAGCTAAGGGAGATAGTAAAGCAATCAAAATTATTTTGGGATAATAATAAGTCAAATATTAGGGACAAGATAACCACGCTTGAAATAAAACAGGAAATCCAGAAAGAAAGAGATAAAGCCAAATTAATTTCAATCGAGTTAACGACTATGAATCACACTGAATCAGAAATTGAACGGTTAAAAAGTTATAGGGTCTTTAAGTTGTCTAAAGTCGGAGTTAATTAGAAAATGAAGGGTAAACATAGGGTCGACTTTATATTACATACTTATCTTACGATTCTATGTTACTCTTTTATCATACAAACATTAGAGACACATGCTTCGCAATATTTTTATTTTTTAAGGAATGAACCATGTTAAAGAAATTAGATAAGTGTTTAAAATGCAATAACACTTGTAAGATGGAAACAGAAACAAATGCAGTCCTAATTTCATGTAAGCAATATTTAAGTAAACGCTCTGTGGCTGTTCAAAAAGAGAAAGGCAAGGGAAATGTATATCCGGCTAATTATCGCTTGTTATAGAGAAAATACTATTTGAATTTGTTCAAATATCGAACTTTATTTTGACAGTTGTAGAAGTCTGGGAAATGAAAATGATGTAATCATAGTTCCTTTTTTGTAAAGTAAGAAATTGCATTCTTTTTACTTAATGAAAATTATTATTAAATTTTAATAATTAAAAGTTCCTTTATTTAATACCATGATAAGGAAATAAAATGAAAACATTGACATTATTTTTCTTTTCCTTTGCGCTTTTATTTACGGAATCTTGTAAAAAATCCGACAACCCCATAACACCAAGCGATACAAACAAAAAAATTAGGGTTTCTGGGTATGGTTTGTCTATTGATAGTTTTTATTTCACAATATGGTCGGACAGTAGTTGGGAAGAATATAATAAAACAATTTCTATCGGCGGTATCACTTATACCACTGTCATAAATAATTCTGGTGATGAGTATTATTATAGTGCGATTGGTTATGCCGGATGGAAACCTAAAGGAGAATCATTAATATTATTTGATGAACCCCTTCCAATATTGCCAGATACAATGGAGTGTAATAAAGTTTATTTGAGAAACACAACATTTTTTTATCAAGGTTATAATTATTCAATTCAATACGAACACACTTTATTTGATACGGTTAATGTTTCTATTCCACTCGGTATTTTTAATTGTTGTCTCTATATGAAAACAAAAGCAACAGTCACGGTTTCAACACAATCACAGACACAGACCTCTTACTGGTGGGCTGCCAAGGGACCGGCGACCATAAAACAGACCCTTAATTCAGGGAATACAATTGTTCTTGTAAGGGGAGTAATTAATGGGCAGGGATGGGGCATGTCATTTCCTAAGAAATTACCATTTGGCAGGAATAACGGAATATCAAAACTTCTTAAAGATATACAAATCCCATTACTCGGAAGATTAACTAAGAGCGTTCATATACAGAATATGAAAACCCTATGAAATCAAGCTTAAAGAGTTCTTAATAAATTAAATATATAATATTTTGAAACGTCAGGTTTTTCCCCTTTAACTTCCTTTTGTCTGATTTTCGGGAAAATCTTCTTTTTAAGGTGTCCGAAGCCTTACTTTTTTATAGCGTCATTTAATTGCCTTTTAGGGACTCCAGAAATTCAAAACATTCCTCATTTGATTTCCTTTTACCTGGAATTGTTCGGAAATTAAGTAGTCTTATTTTGTATGTCTATTCCCTTTTGTCTATAAATCCGCAAAACCCCTTTTTTATAGTGTCCGTCAATTACCTTTTAGGACAACAAGAACCAATAATTAAATATAGTTACATTTAATATTTTTAATATCTAATTTTGAACTATCAAGAAAGAGTTAACTGTAAACAATAAAAGGAAAAAATAAAATGAAACTTTTTATAATAATTCTTTTCGCTTGGTTATTTGTTGGTTGTTCTGCATATAAACCACCTGTAACTTATAATTTCAATAATGAAAAAGTTATTTCAGATAATTTTGATAATGTCTGGCAGCGTTCAATAGAGTGGTTTGCAGAGCATAATACTCCTATTAAGAATATGGATAAAGGCACTGGATTTATTTCAAGTGATTATAATCTTGATGCCAATAATTCTTCAGATTGCTATGATTGCGGTGTCCCTGGTAAAGTTATACTTGCAGAACATAGATTAGAGGAACCATCCGGCAATTTTAATGTTATCATAAAGAAATTGGGTGATGAGAAAACAAATGTAAAAATCACCTGTTTCTTTAGTATCATATCAAGGGTTTATATGGATGGTCAAATTAAAGACACAAGAAAATTAAAATGTAATTCTACGGGAGTGATGGAGGAATCATTCCTTAATTATGTTACTCGAAAATCTTACAACGGTAATTAAATAACATAAAAGTAACCGGAATATCTTTATTGATAATCACTTGACATAGATACAGTTGTCTCGTATATTACAGGTGTCTCTCAAAAACACTATTGAACATGAGATTAAATATTAAAGACACAGATATTAAAAAACTTAGAAAAGTAAGTAACTTTGCGAAGGATAAGGGAATCCTGAGAACGAGTGCTTATAGGTTAATGAATGAGGACGTTATTGACCATAT
>PLLW01000022.1 GCA_003141435.1 Ignavibacteriales bacterium | reverse complement strand
ATACCCGTAGAATACCCGTAGATCCGGTAGCGTAAATAATCTGGTGACAATTGTCACATTAAGAATAATAACAAATGTTCAATCTGCCATCTGGCCTAAACCTTAGAACCGATAGAAAAACACTATACCTTAAATATTTTCATGCTCTTATATTTTTATGTAAGATTTAAAACAAGTTGAAACTTGAATCATTTCTGTAATAAATGTAATTTTGTAAATACATTTATTGATAAGAGGTATATTGTGGACATAAAATATGTCTTTGTTACAGTAGCATTTCTCATTTGTTTCTCTTCCTCCTTCTCTCAGCAAAAACAGGTATCAAAAATATTAGATGATGATAACAGTAAATTCACTAATGTCGGTAATATTGGGCTTACTGTTTCTAATTTTGGTGTTTATGGAAATGCATTAGTAAATTTAACCCAGCTTGGTCATCAGCCTTCTTGCGAATACCCCATCGGCAGTGGTATAGAACATATATTCCAGGGTGGTCTTTGGGTCGGAGGGTTTAAAAAAAATGCAGTAAATAGCAGCTTAAAAACTGGTCCTTTTGTTACCACAGGTGCTATCGATAATTCAAGCGGTATGCGTAGTTCAGGATTTGAATTTACCAATGCCAGGGGTTCCAACCTGATTGAAAGATCATCTCTTCTCAATTCACAGTATTACAATCCTATGGCTGTGTCTCATCAGGATCTTATAGCAGATTATGCTGACACTAACTTTACTAATCTTGACGGTACTTTCATTGTTGACCATAATCCATTAGGGATTTCTATTCACGAAGAAAACTATGCATGGAATTTCCCTTTCGCTAACTTCTTTGTTATTAAGAACTATACTATAAAAAATGTTTCTGGTAAATATTTGGATAGTGTCTATGTGGGATTATGGACAGAAGCCGTTGTAAGGGATATAAAAATTAGCAATATCAAAAATTCGACATTTTATACTCATGGTGGTGTTGGGTACGATGATTCTTTAAAAATAGCATATGGTTTTGATGTTGATGGGGATGTCCCCTTTACTAATAGTTATGTCGGCTTTTTATATCTGGGCTCAACTCCTAATATTGCCGACTCATATTTAATTGATAATGGTTTGGGTGGTAAGGATACTCTCCCCTCTACATGTTTTAATAGTTGGGGCTTTAATAATGCCACCGATCCTAATTTCTTTGCTCCTCCCGGTGGTCCCACTGGAGATTTAGTTAGATATCAGAAAATGCAGGGATGGTTTGGAGGAACTAATAGATTTAATCCCTATTACAATTCGACTGGTCCTCTTTATCATATAGGCATAAGTCCTGATGTTTTAAAAACTTCTGGTGCTGATAGATCAGAATTATTAACTCATGGTTATTATAAGAATATCGCCCCTGGAGATTCAATAAACGTTGTTTATGCAATTGTCTGTGCTAAAAAATATGGAGATGAAGCAACTTCTTTAGATACACGACTTGAAAGAACTAACTTATACAAAAATGCTGATTGGGCTCTAAGTGTATACTACGGTAATGATTTAAATAGAAACGGAAAACTTGATCCGGGTGAGGATATTTACGGTGATGGTAAAATTCATAGATTTACGTTTTACCCGCTCATTCTCACCTCTCCCAATGTGGGCGAACACTGGCTCGTCGGATACCCCCGTAATATAACATGGATAAGTAGTCTTCAAGGCAATGTTAAACTTGAATATAGCATAAACAATGGTGCAAGCTGGAGTATAATTACTTCAACCACGCCTGCAAGTTCTGGAAGTTATTCATGGTTGGTTCCTAATACTCCCTCAACAACTTGCCGCATTCGAATAACTAGTACTGATAACCCCGCAATCCAATGGACAAGTATAGATGTTTTCACCATTACTGCTACTAATACACCGCCTCAGATATCGTGGGATCCTCTCTCCACTCATCCGGATACTTCATTCACCGCTATGACTTTTGGTTGGGATGCTTCCGATATTGATGGTATTAATAATATTCAGAATATCAATATCGCCCTTAATGATACGAATAACTTTGTAACATTGAATGCCGCCGTAAATATGGTTACAATACGTACAAGCGACTTCAGTAATCCCAATCCGTTAATGGATGTTTATATAAATGGCGATCCTGCTAATCAGCCCGTAGATAGCGTGGGGATTAGAATAAAACTCCCCGGACTTATTTATAATTCAAAGAACGTATTCTATGTTCGGGCAGTTGATATTTATAATGCTAAATCACCATGGATAAGCTCTGCCACACAGCCCCAAAGTAATCCTGGATGGTTTGTTAAAAAGCCAAAAGGTAATATTGCATTAGTCAATAATTATGCTGTCTTCGATTATCCTGTTACTTTTTATCCGGATATGATGGATAGCCTTAATCTTAACGGAAAATATGATGTTATTGATTTAGTCAATCAAAAGCTCCCTTATATCAATTTTACTTTCCTTGAAACAGTAAAGTTATTCAATAACATTCTATGGTATACTGATAACGCTCCTTCACTTGACCTTGCAAATGCAACTGTACAGAAAATTACAAGTGCAGGTGTAAAGATTTTCTTTTCAATGCTTTTTCCTCAGACATTAGATCTTACTCAGGTACAGGGATTTCTGCCGATCCGTTCAGATAGCAGTTCATATCTGGTTGTGCTGCCTCCCAATAAGATAGTCAGTGATACCAGCCATTCCGGTTATCCAAATCTGGAAGTATCTGCATCATTCGTGAGGGTAAGGGGATTCTATCTAAGCCCGGGTGTTACTCCAATTTATTATTTCCCGAATAACGAAATGGGAGGATATATCGGATTCGAAAACATCAACAAAAATATCTTCTTCATTGGCATGCCTTTGCATAAGATGAATGGTATCCTCGGAAGCGTTAAAAATCTTTTACAGAAAGTATTCCTGAATGATTTTAATACACCCTTTATACAGCTTACTTCTCCGGCTGCCAACGAAATCCTTGTAGTAGGATCAACATATAGCTTGTCATGGAAAAGTAATATGGTAAACAATGTGAAGATTGAATATTCCACAGACAGTGGAACATCCTGGAGCACTGTCACCTCTAACACAGACTGTGCATCAGGGAACTATATGTGGATTGTTCCGAATACTCTTTCAGAAAATTGTGCAATAAAAATAAGTGATATTTCCAATCCGGCATTATATAGTGTTAGTTCTTTTGCTATCAGGTTGACAATAGGGGTCAAGGACAACAATAGAAGTTTGTCCTATAAGCTTCAGCAAAATTATCCTAATCCATTCAATCCCACTACAACAATTAACTATTCGCTTGCTAAAGATGGACACGTTAAGATTACACTTTACAACATTCTTGGAAGTAAACTCGCTGTTTTAGTTAATGAAAATAAACTGGCAGGCAGCTATTCCGTTCAATTCGATGCCCATACTCTTCCAAGCGGTATTTATTTCTATAGATTGGAATCGGGTGCTTATACCGATATCAAAAAATTAGTTCTGATGAAATAGCATCATACCTTACCCTGGCAGTAATGCCGGGGAATTATTAAATAAACCGGCTAATAAATAATTCTTATTTATTTGGCTGTGATAGAAAGCATAGTATGTCTTATTCATTAAAGTGATATTTAATACAAATGCTAATACGAATAATAATACTAATTGTTTTAATTAATTGTCTGGTTTTCTCTCAATCAGATCAATCTGTCTATAATACAGAACCCGGTATTATTAACAACAAAATAGGATCTCTGCAGAATCCCTCCCCCGATATTGATTACGTATATGTTCCAAGGTGGCATGAATTTGTCACCAATACCCCATCAAATATGTTCGGTGTAATAAGTAATTCATTTACCTCCGAAAATTTACATGTTCTCGGTTATATCTCAACTCTGACAACTGCCCTTGTAATAACTGACCCACAGACTCATTCTGCTGTTAAAACATTCTTTAGGAATAATAAGTCCTTAAAGAATTTTGGCAAGTATGCTGTTTATATGGGGGATGCCAAAGTTGAGTTCGGAATAGGAGGTTTATTTGCTCTATATGGCGGAGTATTCGGAGATAATCTTGCCTTAAGAACAGGACTTCAGTGCACTGAGGCAGTAATAAGCAATGGCATTATGGTACAACTCCTTAAACGAATCACTGGAAGGGAAAGCCCTCTGAAAGCATCTTCAGGTTCCGGAATCTGGCAGTTCTTTCCTAATGTTACAAAATATCAGAAGAATCAGCCTCAATACTATTCCTTTCCTTCTGGGCATTTATCTACTGCAATGGCTGCTGTAACAGTGATTTCTGAAAATTATCCCGAATCAAATTATATAAAACCTGTAGGCTATTCTCTTATGGGTATTCTTGGCGTCGGTCTGGTAGCAAAGGATATGCATTGGTTTAGTGATTTTCCATTAGCATGTGGTTTAGGCTATGAATTCGGTAAAATTATTACAGCGCGTAATATTTCTGTGCAGGAAAGTAAAGAAACATATAATAATCTTAATGTTTCATTTATGCCTGTATTTCTTACTAAAGGTGGCGGTATAGATATGCTTATGTCATTTTAGATATATATTACTTTTAATTATTGTAATAGAATGAGTAAACCTCTTTAAGATAAATTATTAACTCATTTCTTATTATTATTGATTATAAAATATTTTATTTATTCATGACGAAAAGGAATGACTTATAAAATTGAATGAAATCACACCGATGACAGGAAAACCATTTATTTTTTTAGAATATAATACTCGGGAATCACTATGATTAATCATCATAAAGGACACGAAGAACTTCTTAAAGAATTAGAAGATCTGAAACATGAAAATGAGTTTCTGAAAACTCGTTATGAACAAGACATCCCCGGGCACAAGCTTGTAGAGGAATCGCTGAGAGAAAACGAAGAACGGTTTCGATCACTCTATGAGAACTCCACGATGGGGCTTTATAGAACTACTCCCGATGGGAAAATTATTTTAGCGAATCCAACCTTAGTTAAGATGCTTGGCTACTCATCATTTGAAGAACTTGCTACCAGGAATCTTGAAAAAGATGGCTTTGAACCTACTTATGAACGCAAACTATTCTTTGAACAAATAGAAAAAGATGGAGAAGTTATAGGTTTAGAGTCTGGGTGGACTTGTAAGGATGGAACATTTATTTATATAATTGAAAGCGCTAAAGCTATCCGTGGTTCTAACGGAAAGACTTTGTACTATGATGGGACGATTGAAAATATAACAAAAAGAAAAAAGGCTGAAGAAACACTGAAAATCAGGAACCGGGATTTAGCTATTTTAAACAACATAGCTATCGGGCTCACATCAATCCGGAAAGAATCAGATTTTTACAGATTTATAGTTAATCAGCTTAAAAATCTTACCGGCTCTTCGCTTGCAACTTTTGGATTGTACGATTTTCAAACACGGGAGATTCATGTAAAGCACGCCGACTATGATAAAAATCTTTATGAAGACCTAACAAAGTCTCTTGGGGGGGCAAAACTGTTGGAGAATAGTTTTCCCGTCAGCGATGAAATCAGAAGAGTTCTCGTACAAGATCCGGTAAAATTTCAATCAACATTAACCGATGTAACATTCGGCGTTGTTCCTCCAACGATTGGAAAACTTATACAGAAGATTGAGGGGTTCGATAGATTTATAGGTATTGCATACATTGTTGATGACGAATTATACGGCACTTCAGTGCTGAGTTTTCGAACTGACAAACCCAATCCTTCTCTTGAAATTTTGAATTTATTTGCCAACATGGTTGCTGTTTCACTCAAACGTAAGCTGGCGGAGGAAGCAAAGAATGAAAGCGAAGAAAAATACCGCTCACTTATTAATGAAGTTAATGATGGATATTATATTGTTAACGAGCAAGGTGTTATAACGTTCTCTAATAATGCATTCGCAAAAATGATTGGGTTCAGTAAATCCGAAGAAATAATTAGCCATAATATTATAGAGTTTATAAAAGAAGATAACATTCATTTTGTTTC
This sequence comes from Ignavibacteriales bacterium, assembly GCA_003141435.1. Lineage (GTDB taxonomy): Bacteria > Bacteroidota > Ignavibacteria > Ignavibacteriales > Ignavibacteriaceae > Fen-1301. The sequence goes on along the minus strand of PLLW01000022.1, from coordinate 21,466 downwards.
AGGTTTATTCTCAGATGCTCTTTCAAATAAAGTCCAATCAAATGCTTTTGAATTAGAAGCACAGAAAATCAATGGACAAACTATTTATCTCAGTATAACGTTTGTTCCAATTCAAATAAACAATAAGGTTGTCGGTTTGCGAGGTACTATTCGCGATGTCACCGAGGCCAAACGTGTGGAAGAAGAACTCCACAGAGTCGGTACAGCTATTGAGCAAACGGCTGATTGGGTGGTTATTACTAATAAAGAGGGAATAATACAATATGTTAATCCGGCTTTCACAGAAATATCCGGATTTTCAAAAGAGGAAGCGCTTGGAAAGACACCAAGGATCTTGAAATCCGGGCATCACCCACCTCCCCCGAAGCTCTATGAAAAGCTCTGGGAGACTATTTTGCGCGGCGAAATCTTTAGTACAACGTTTACAAATAAAAGAAAAGATGGAAAACTCATCTACGAGTTTGAAACAATTACTCCAATTAAAGATAAAGAAGGTAATATTACTCATTTTGTCGCTACCGGAAAGGAAATTACCGAACAGCGCCGGGCAGAGGAAGAAATTATTTTTCAAAAAAACAGATTTGCTCAATTGTTCGATAACTCTCCGATTGCAATTACATTATTAGACGGTCACGATAAAATTATTCTTATCAATGAGTCATTTTCAAATCTGTTCGGTTACTTTCTCGAAGAAATTAAAGGAAAGTCTATTGACGACTTTATCGTTCCCCCTGAATTGAAAGAGGAGGCTAAACGCTATTTAGAGCAAACACATGAAGGTAACCAGATAAATAGAGAAAGTTACCGTAGAAGAAAGGATGGTACTCTTGTTTATGTTCAACTCGTTGGCGTACCTGTCATAATAAATGAAAAGATAGTTGGTGTTTATAAAATGTACGTGGATCTGACACAGCGGAAGATAACTGAAGAAGAGCTCATCAATGCAAAAGAAAAAGCGGAAGAAGTGAGCCGCTTAAAATCAAACTTCCTTACTAATATGAGTCACGAACTAAGAACCCCGCTTAATGGAATTATGGGTTATGCAGATCTTCTAATTCCACAGCTTGTTGATCCCGAACAAATTGAAATGACACAAGGTATCTTTGATTCCGGTAAGAGATTGAGCGAAACGTTAAACTTTATTCTTGATTTATCCAAAGCTGAAACCGATACAATTGAAGTGATTGCAAAAGATGTTGCGGTAGTTCCGCTTGCAATAGATAGTATTAACTTGTTTTCTAATGGTGCAGCAAAAAGAAATCTTCAATTAGAAACCATTATCAAAGAGGAAAATATTTTTGCTCATTTAGATGGACATCTTTTTAGCAGAATACTATACAATCTTCTTGATAATGCTTTTAAGTTTACACATAAAGGGAAAATTAGTGTCGAGATCGGGAAAGAACTTATCGCTAAAAAAGATTGGCTTTATATAAAAATAAAAGACACGGGGATTGGAATAGCTCCTAATAAAATTGATCTTATCTGGGAAGATTTCCGTCAGGTAAGCGAAGGATTATCCCGCAGGTATGAAGGAACAGGCTTAGGATTAACAATTTCTAAAAAAGCAGTAGAATTAATGCAAGGGGTTATTTCTGTTGAAAGTGAATTAGGAGTAGGGTCTGTTTTTACCGTTAAATTCCCTACGGTAAATGCTGTTCTGCAAAAAGAAGAGCTTATGGAAGAAAAACAGGCCGCGGCTATTCAAGCTAAAATAGAAACAGCCAAAACGGCAGCTTTGCCTTTAGTCCTTTGTGTGGAAGATGATTTTGTAAATAGGGACATTGTAAAAATATATTTGAAAAATATTTGTATACTTGAAACAGCAGAAGACGGAGAGACTGCTTTACAATTAGCCACTGAAAAAAAGTATGATTTAATTTTAATGGATATTAATCTTGGAACAGGGATAAACGGAATTGAAGTGGTAAAGGAATTATTAAAAATGCCAAAGTACGCCGGGACACCGATAATAGCGGTATCAGCTTATGTAACGGGAAAGGATAAAGCAGAATTCTTAAAAGGTGGAGGCACTCATTATCTTACAAAACCATTTCAGAAGCGTGAGGTTTTAGATTTAGTAAAAAACGTTCTTAAAAATAATTAAGAATAAACGAAGATTAAATAACTACAATTTCGGAACACCTGATTTCTTTTAACATTAAGTGAGATAAACAAAATGAGCAAAACATTAAAACCCCCTTATATAAAAAAAATTACCGAGCGTGGTGCAATAAGCATTTGGATAGTTGACGGAATTTATGTCCGCGACCATATCGATGAAGAGTTCTCTAATTACGGACAGCATTATAATTTCAAATTTATTCCTAAAGAAGAATTCTGGCTTGATAAAGAAGCCAAGCCCGATGAACAGAAGTTTTTCATCGATCATCTCCTTATCGAACATCGCCTGATGTCTCAAGGTGTTTCTTATGATAAGGCATTAGTAATCGCAGATAAAAAAGAATTATCCGAAAGAAGAAAATCGGGTGATGTAAAAAAGCTTGCTGCAAAGGGGAATCTGCCTGATGCCTCAAAGGTTCATGTACGTCTATGGAAAAAACTAGAAACCCCTGTCAGCGTCTGGATAGTTGACGGCAGACTGGTCAGAAGTGTCTTCGATGTGGACTATACAGAAGGTGGTCACGATTATGTCTATGAATTCGTGCCTCAAAACGAAGTATGGATTGATAACGATTTGGAGGAATCTGAACGTCCTTTTGTTTTGCTCCATGAACTTCATGAAAGAAACCTTATGGCTAAAGGATGGGATTATGACCGCGCCCATGAGGATTCAAGCAAAATAGAATATCACTGCCGTATGAATCCTAACGAGCTCCACATGGCTTTAGGTAACGAAGGTTGGGAATAAATCCGTATAAATAAATATCTACTTCAAAAGCGGCAGGACCACATACTGCAAATCAAATCCCTCGCCTCCTACCCCGCCTGGGATAACAGCTAATATTTTTCTTTCTTCTAATAGATTCTAAACTGAAAATAATATATCTTATAAATGATTAAATATTATGATATTGCTATGTTCCTAATTTGTTTACTTGTATAAAATATGTTTAAAAATTTAAGAACAAAGTTTTTAATAGTAAGCGGTATTGTTTCGGGCTTAATTTCTTTATTTCTCTACCTTTATCATACCAATTACGAATACAATAATCACCTTCTAACTATTGGTAATAAACAAGAAATAGTATCTAATTATATACTTATAAGTCTTGTCGTCTTTCTATCAGGAATATGGCTTGCAGTTTTATTAAGTTACATCACAGCTAGGAAAATTCACAAAATCACAGCTACTATTAATAAATCAATAAAAGATTATTTGCCCGATAAGCTTGTTGAGATAAAATGGAAAAATGAATTTGGGCAATTACTAAGATCAATTAATATTTTAATTGCTGGATTGAATGAAAGTAAAAGCCATGCCACGGTATTAAACAAACGGCTTGGGGATATTTTATCAGATAGTAGAAAAGAATTGAGCTTCGAAATAAATAAAAGGACAAATGCCGAGACAGCCTTATCCCAAAGCGAAGAACAATTCAGACTGCTCGTAGAATTAGCTCCTGTCGGAATGGTAATTACCTCTCCTGATAATATTATTACAAAAGTTAACAAGGCATTTTCAGATATGCTTGGTTATGAAACCGACCAATTAATCAAAATGCCGATAGAAAATATTACCGCTAAAGATGATTGGGCAAGAGAAATATTTTTATATAAACGCCTGCTTACAAATAAACTTGATGCGCTTACAGATTGGCCTGAAACGAATGAAGAAGATTGGGAAAACAAGTTGAGGCTTAATAAAAAAATATTAAGTGAAAATCTTTCAGACATATTCTTTGAAAAAAGATTTATTCAGAAAAACGGTAATGTAGTTTATGGGATTGTTAAATCGATTCTGCTAAGAGACCAAAGAGGTAAACCCTTAAATTTTGTAAGTCAGGTAATTGATATTTCTGACAGGAAAATTGTTGAAAAGGAATTAATAAAAGCAAAAGATAAGGCTGAGGAATCAGATCGACTCAAAAGTGCCTTCCTTGCACAAATGTCTCATGAAATTAGAACTCCGCTGAATGTTATATTAAATGTTACTCCAATTATTGCTGACGAACTTGGTGTTCAAAAAGATGAAGAACTAAACATATTGATGGACTCTATGAATAGTGCTGGAAAAAGATTGCAGCGCACAATCGATCTTATCTTGAATATGGCATCAGTTCAAAGCGGAACTTATGTCGCTGATTTTGAAGTTATCAACACGGCAAAACAATTGGAAAGTCTGATTGAGGAGTTTAAACCATTATGTTACGATAAAGGTCTTAAATTAAACTTTGAGTCTTGTGTCAATGACCCGAAGATTAGCGCTGATGAATATACTTTTACACAGATATTTCAGAATCTTATTAATAATGCAATTAAATATACCCCGAAAGGGAATATCAGCATAAAAATTTATGAAAATGATAAAGATAAAATATGTATTGAAGTTAAGGATACTGGAATCGGAATTTCTGAAAAATATTTAGAGAAAATATTCTCTCCTTTTTCACAGGAGGATGTGGGACAAAAAAGGGAATTTGAGGGAAATGGCTTGGGCTTGGCTTTAGTTCAAAAATATATTGAATTGAATAATGCGGATATCAAAATTGAAAGCGTAAAGGGAGCTGGATCAACATTTACTGTATTTTTTAATAAGATACTTCCGAAATAAATTATCCAATTAAAACTTGCCTTTTATCAGGGTAATCCTGATTGTCTTTCTATAAAAATCTAATTAAATTCAATGATAATTATTGTTTATTAAATAAAATTTAATGTTATGATGCTTACAAAATTATCATCATGGTTCTCTAATCTAACCAGAACTAACAGATTTCTTCTGAATCTCTTCTTGATTTTCTTATTTACATGGCTTGATTACATTACCCCTCCTGAATTTAACATGCGTTTATTTTACCTTATTCCTATTTCTCTTTCTGTCTGGTATGAAAAAAATATTAAAGTTGGAATTATCTTTTCTGTACTTACTTCATATTTGTACTATTATTTCACCGTATCAGAAAGCAGTTCTCGTTTGCACGGGTTTTATCTTATTTGGGAATTAGTTATAGTATGTAGTTTCTATATTATTTTTGTTCTAATTGTTAATCAAATTACAAAAGACAAGGCGGCATTACAGAAGAGTGAAAGCAAGTTTCGGAGCTTATTCAATAATTTCGAAGTTGGTATGTTTATAACTCGGTTGGATGGTTCGGAAATTTTGGATTGCAATGACAAGTATCTCAAGATTCTTAATTATACCCGTGAAGAGGTCGTAGGTAAACCTTCAGTGAACATGTGGGCAGATAAACGTGAGCGTGATAAAATGGTGAAGATGCTTAAAGCTGATGGTCATGTAACCGATTTTGAGTTTGATTTATTGAACAAACAGGGTGAGGTTAGAAGATGCGTAACTTCTTTGCGGTTATATCCCGATAAAGGAATTCTTGAAGGCTCATTGCTAGACATTACCGAGCGGAAGAAGGCTGAAGAAGATTTGAAAGAAAGCGAAGAAAAATTCCACGCAATTTTTGAGCAAGCTGCTATGGGCGTTGCTTTGTTGAATACAAAAACAGGACAATTTATCCGTATAAATCAAAAATATTGTGATTTTATTGGCTATCCTATGGAGGAAATGTTACAAAAAACATTCATGGATATTACTTACAAAGAAGATATTCAAATAAATGTTGATAAAAACAGAGAACTTTTAGAAAGTGATAGAACAGAATTTTCTATGGAAAAGCGTTATATGCATAAAAATGGAAATATAATTTGGGGCAATCTTACTATTTCACCTTTATGGAAATCTGGTAAGAAGCCAGAAACGTTTTATCACATTGGGATAGTTGAAGATATCACCGGGCGCAAACACGCGGAGGAGGAACGTAACCAGCTATTCACTGGTATACAACGGCAAGCTGTGGAATTGGATACTATATTCAATGCCTTACCATACCTTGTGTCTCTGCATGCAAAGGACGGGCAGTATCTAAGGGTAAACCCAACGATCAAGAAAATCTTTGGATTTGATCCTACAAAAGCGAGCAGGGAGGAAATTGCACAACGGCTTAAGGCTCACTTTCCTGATGGACAGCCACTAACACCTAAGAACATGCCATCCAACCGTGCGCTTGAGGGTGAGGCAGTCTATAACATAGAATACATAGTCACCGATGTCAGTGGGAACGAGCGTACGCTTCTGTATAATGGGATTCCTTGGAAGATGGACGGGGAGGTGCAGGGTGCGGTTTTTGTGCAGGAGGACATCACCGAGCGCAAACAAGCAGAATTCATTATTCAGAAGCAAAATGAACAATTGCAGGAACTCAATGCTACTAAAGATAAATTCTTCTCAATCATCGCCCATGATTTAAGAAGTCCGTTCACTGGATTTTTAGGCTTAACACAAACTATAACCGAAGAAGCAAGTAATATTTCCGCACAGGAATTGACCCTGTTAGGGAGCACTATGCATAAGGCAGCAGATAATTTGTTCAGATTATTGCAAAACCTGCTCGAGTGGGCTTTGATGCAAAGCGGTTCTGCAAGTATAGTGCTGAAAGATATTTCGCTTACGAACATGATAACCCAAAATGTAGAAGAGATAAAGGTGAGAAGTGAGCAAAAAGGAATCTCGATAAATAATATTGTAACAGACCATATTCGTGCATATGCTGATGAAAAAATGATAAACTCGGTTTTACTGAATCTGTTATCAAATGCTGTTAAATTCACAAATCGAAACGGAGCAATTACAGTCAACGTTAAGGAAATTGCAGACCAAATGATTGAAATATCCGTCAGGGATACAGGAGTCGGAATGCCCAAAAGCATGATGGAGAAACTGTTTAAACTTGGCGAAAAAACAGGCAGAAAAGGAACAGAAGGAGAATTAAGCACTGGCTTAGGCTTACTGCTATGTAAAGAATTTATTGAAAAGAACAATGGCAGGATTTGGGTCGACAGCGAAGAAGGGGCTGGAAGTACATTTCACTTTACACTTCGGTCAAAAGAATAATGTTTTCATTACAGTTGTAAATAGCCGTTTTCAATCAAATTTCGCAACCTTAAAAAGGGCGGAAAAATAAATAAAATATATTTTTCGCCCTTTTTGTAAAATACTGCCTACCTATAGTATAGGATATTTAAAATTATTTACCGGTAAGTTTATTATAACTATTCCCCCTCCTTTTGTTCATTGTATAAGTTATAACTAATTTACATCATATTATTTCCTAATTTCGGCTTTTTAATGAATGAAGATTTAGATCAGAAAGAAGATATAAAATATACTCCTCCGGCAGGTGAATTCTCATTACGTGAGATAAAACCGGTAATCTCTCCCATTGCCGCTGCATTCATTGGACTCATCGGGGGGCTTTTCCTCTATCAGATAGTTGGAGGAATGATTACCTTACTGATTTTCGGGTTGAAGATTGAAAATGCTCCTGTTAACTCGGTAAGATTGATGACTATGGCTGCTCAGGTTCTATTCATTCTTCTCCCCGCGCTTATCTTTACTAAATGGTTTTATGTCGACGTTACTCGCGTTTTAAGAGTAAAAATTCCTAAGATAAAGGAATTATCCCTGTTTATTCTGGGAATAATTGTGTTAACTCCGCTTCTTGAATATTATTTGGAAATCCAAACCTGGTGTATAGATCAGCTTTCTTTGCACTACCATCTAATAAATGTGATTAAAACATTCCTGGATAAGCTAAACAATTTCATGGAAAATACTTATGGGAATTTATTAAAATCAAACTCTATTTTTGAAGGAGTACTAATAATTCTGGTTGTAGCTTTTGTCCCGGCTTTATGTGAGGAAACTTTGTTCCGGGGATTTATTCAAAGAAGCTTTGAATTCAAGATGAAACCGTTCTGGGCTGCCCTTATTACAGCCATTTTCTTCGGACTATATCATTTTAATCCCTATGACTTGATCCCATTAATTGCTCTCGGCTTCTTTTTTGGATATGCCTCTTATACAAGCAATTCCATTTTAGTTCCGATGTTCCTTCACTTCCTGAATAATTTTGCAGCTGTAATGATGTATTTTATAGCTGGCGATAAGAAGCTTCTTGAAAATACTCCTGCCGCTAATGTTGATCTAAAATCTGCTTTCGTAATGGTATTTATTTTATTAATATTGTTCATTGGTGTTATATATTTGATTAAAAGATTTTATTCACAAAATAAATTGAGGAAAGATTATGCCGGTATGCCCTAATTGCAATTATGAATATGTAAAAGGAATCACATTCTGCCCCGATTGTCATCAGGCCCTTGTTCAGGAAGACTTATATGTTAAACCTGAAGATTGGACTGAGGAAAATTGGGTGGTCGCATTTACTTCCAATCAGGAATATGAAGTTGAAATGCTTAAAGACAATCTTGACGGAGCAGGTATTACCTCTACTATTCTGTCTCAGAAGGATAGGAATTTCCCTTCCTCTGGGGATTTTTCTGTTGTTAAGTTGATGGTCAAAAAAGAAGATCTGCACGATGCTCTTAGTTTCATACAAACTGTTCTAAATTCACCGGATAAAGATCAACCGGATGCGGAATAATAATGTCCCTTAGTAACAGCGTAACAAGAGTGATAGTCGCTGTCTTAGCCATTCCTTTAATATTGGCAGTCTGCTATTTTGGCGGATATTATTTCCTTGCCTTTACTTTGGGAATTGCCCTGATATCATTCTATGAGTTCAGCCTTATGGCTAAAACTAAAGGGACGAACATTAACCTTTGGATCGGTTTTTTGGGGATTATCTATATTGTCCTGAATCAATATTTCCACTTCCAATTGGATAATTATCATTTCCTGATATTATACGCAGTTATCATTTGCCTTATAGAACTATTCAGAAATAATGGCTCCGCTATTTATAATTTAGGCGGAACTTTGTTCGGCGTTGTTTATATGGGACTTTTTGCTGCTTCCCTTGTAGGCTTAAGAGAATTTTATCAGGAACAATATACTAATGGAGGATTCCTCGTCATCTCTGTCTTTGCCTCTATCTGGATTTGTGATTCTGCAGCCTATTATGGAGGCACTGCTTTGGGTAAACATAGACTCTTCCTGAGAGTAAGTCCTAAAAAAAGTTGGGAAGGTGCAGTCTTTGGCTTTGTCTTTGCGGTTCTGACAATGATCGTCGCTAAATTTATTGTACTTGATTTTCTTGATTGGAATACTATTATTGCACTCGGTGTCATAATAGGTATAATAGGGCAATTAGGAGATCTCGTCGAATCTCTCCTTAAAAGAGATGCCCAGGTCAAAGATTCTTCCAATATTCTACCTGGACATGGAGGAATGTTCGATAGGTTCGATTCTCTTCTGTTAACTGCTCCTGTTGTTTTCTTGTATTTGACTTATGTTAAGTGATACATGAAATATAAAGATAAGGTAAGTGTTATAACGCTGGGATGTTCAAAAAATACTGTTGACTCTGAACGCCTGATGAACCAGATCAAGCTAAACAATTGTGAGCTTGTTGATGATCCGGATATGGCAGGCATTGTAATTATAAATACGTGTGGATTTATTGAAGCTGCTAAACAGGAATCTATCGATACTATATTAAATGCAGTTTCCCTGAAAAAACAAGGAAAAATAAAAAAAGTAATCGTGGCTGGTTGTCTTTCCGAAAGATATATGAAAGATCTTGAATTAGAGATTCTGGATGTTGACCGTTATTTCGGCACCGAAGATTACGAAGGTATTATTAAAGAACTTGGAGGCGAGCTTAAGTATAATCTCCTTGGTGAAAGACTTCTTACTTCCCCCGCCCATTCTGCTTATCTTAAAATCTCTGAAGGCTGCGATCATCCCTGTTCCTTTTGCGCTATCCCTATAATGAGAGGTAAGCATAAATCAAAACCTCTTGAAGATCTCTTGTCCGAAGCTCGTTTCCTTGCCTCTAAGGGCACTAGGGAACTTGTCATAATTGCACAGGATACTACAGACTATGGAGTTGATATTTCAGGTAAAAGAACTATCAGCACTTTATTAAATCTCTTAAGTGAAATTAACGGTATTGAATGGATCAGACTAATGTATGCTTATCCTTCAAAATTTCCTGACAATCTGATTGATACTATTGCCTCTAATCCTAAGATTTGCAAATATGTCGATATACCCTTGCAGCATATTTCTGATGCTGTTCTTAAATCTATGAGGAGAGGTGTTACTTCAAAAAAGACAAAGGAATTATTATTTAAATTAAGAGAGAGAATACCTGGTTTAACAATTAGAACAACTTTTATAACTGGCTATCCCAATGAGTCTGAGAAAGATTTTGAGGATTTGTGCGATTTTATTAAGGAAATAAGATTCGATAGACTTGGTGTTTTTACTTATTCCATTGAAGAAAACACATCAAGTTTTATTCTTGGTGATCCCATTCCGGAAAAGGTAAAACTTGAACGAAAAAATAAGATCATGGAAATTCAAAAAGATATTTCAGCAGAAATAAACAATGAGTTTTTGGGTAAAACACTACATGTTTTAATAGACAGGATCGAAGGAGATTATTATATTGCGCGCTCATATAGGGATGCTCCTGAAGTAGACTGCGAAGTTTTGATCCCAGTAAAAAATGATAATATTAAGACCGGTGAGTTTTACGCCGTAGAGGTCTATGATTCTAATGAATATGACCTCTTTGCTGAACTTGCCCGGTAACCGGAGGCTTGTATGAAAAAAATATTATTAGTGGCTTTGTTTACCGCAGCTCTTTGTTCCGCTTTTGCTCAGGAAGAATCCAGTAAAGATAAGGGCATTATAAAAGTAAAATACTACCAGGATTTTCTGAATTTCCGCTCTTCTAAACCGGGCATGACAAGGTTAGATATTTTTATTCAGGTGCCTTACAACGAAATTCAATTTGTTAAAACAGCCGATCAATTCGAAGCGCAATTTACTGCCACCATTTTTATATTTGCCGAGGATAAGGAAAAGCTCATTCAGGAAAAAACCTGGGATGAAAAAATTGATGTTAAGGAATTTCCACATACTACTGCCACAAGTAATTTCAATATAAGTATAAAGTCTTTCGATATGCCTCCCGGAAAGTATTTTATCAGAACTTCTATCGAAGATAAGGATTCCAGGAAAACATATACATCAAGCAATATGTTCACAATCAGGGATCTTAACACTATTCCCAACTTAAGCGACCTGATGTTTATTGCAAAGCAAACCATGGTTGCCGGTAGTAATAAAATTCTTCCTAATGTTACCCGCGATATCTCCGTGCAGAAAGATGGAATACCCTTATTCTTTGAAATCTATTCTGCTTCATCTGGCAAAATAATTCTTGAATTTGATGTAAGCGATAAGGAAAAGAAACTCATATACTCTGATACGCTTTCCCGCAATATCGATTCCGGTAAAGTCCAGGTATTTCACAATGTCAAAGTCAATGGTCTGGGGCTTGGTACCTACCTAATTAGCGCCACTCTTAAAGATTCAAATAAGAAAGTACTTGCTTTAACAATTAAATCCTTTAATTCAAGATGGATTGGCGTTCCTTCAGTAATAAATGATCTCGATAAAGCAGTTGCCCAGCTTATTTATATCGCTTCTTCTTCAGAAAAAAGTTATATCGAATCTGCCCCTACTAAAGAAGAAAAAATTAAAAGATATCTTGAATTTTGGAAGAAGAAAAGCCCTAACCCTAATGAAGAGGATAACCGTGTCTTTGATGAGTACTACAGAAGGATAAATTATGCAAATGAAAACTTCTCCCATTTTATGGATGGGTGGAGGACTGACCGGGGAATGGTATACATTACACTGGGTCCGCCTAACAATATTGACAGACATCCTTTCGATTACGATGCTAAGCCGTATGAGATATGGGAATATTATGAGATGAATCAACAGTACGTTTTTATGGATGAAACTGGTTTCGGCGATTATAAACTCATTACCCCGATGTATGGCGATATGTATAGATATAGGTATTAAACTAATATGATTTTAATTGTTACTATTAATCCATTGCTTGAAAGAAGGATTACTTATAATACCATAAAAATTGGAACTATAAACAGGGGCGGCAAAATTGAACTTAAAGCAGGAGGGAAGGGGATCAATGTAAGCAGACAGCTTAATAACCTTGGGATCGATAATCTTGCATTAACCTTTGCGGGAGGAACTTGCGGAAGAGAATTCAAAGATGTCTTGCACCACGAAGGAATAAAATCTGTTCTTATTCACACAGAAGCAAAAACAAGAGAAGCATTAATTCTTATCGATGAGCCCGGTGCATCAATAACTTCCTGCTTTGGTATGAATTCGGATATAACACAAAAGGAAGCTGACGAATTCAGAATTAAGCTTGAAAAAATGATACCGAATTATGAGATGGTCATTCTTTCCGGAAGCTCTCCCTGCAAAGAAACTGATTCAATATTCCCCGCCGCAATCGAATGTGCTAATAAACATGATAAGGTCATAATCTGCGATACTTACGGTAATCATCTTAGTGATTGTTTTGCTGCTGCCCCTACAATAATTCATAATAATATCGATGAAATTGAAAAATCCCTTAATATAAAATTGCAGAATGATGAAGATAAAATAAATTTCCTTGCTTCCCTGTATACTAAGAATATAAAGCAGGCTTATCTGACTGATGGTGCTAAACCATTCTTCGCATCTAATTTTGATTATAGGTTCAAAATAGTACCCCCGTCAGTAAAGACTATTGATTCTACAGGAAGTGGGGATGCTTTTACAGCTGGCATTGCCTATGGTTGGCATAATGATTTGGTCTTTGAAGATGCATTAAAAACAGCTGTAGCTTTGGGAGCTGCTAATGCTTCGGTATTTGATGTTTGCGATGTAAAGATAAATGACTTTGAAGAGTTAAAAACATCTGTTATTATTAACCCCATTGGGAAAAAAATGAAAGTAATTGATGTTAAACCTCAGTAAAATTTTAATTAACCTTATTTACCTTACCTCCTTCTTGTTCCATCAGTCAATATACAATATTGATGTAAAGGGAAGTAAGGCATTTGGAAATTCTGATATAATATCGTGGGCGGGTACATCTTTAGGTACAAAACCATTTAAGGGAATTGAAGATTCGGTAAAATCCAGGCTGGCTAGGAATTTTGCAGCTCGGGGGTATATAAATAGCACTTTTGATGTTACTCTTATCGTCATTGATTCTATGAAAGCAAACCTGAATATCTATTTAAAAGATGGCGAACCTGCTTATGTAAATAAAATAATATTCGAGAATGCCAATGCTTCAGATTCCCTTGATATAATTCCATTATTCGATTTAATGGAAGGTCAGATTTTTAATAAATATGATATTGAGGATAACATAGGAAATATCCTTACGCTTTATGAAAATACCGGTTATCCTTTTATTAAAGTTATCATACCTTCGGTCTATTTCTATTCTGATAGTTCTTCCGGGAAATATTATGCTGATGTAAGATTAAAAATTGATCGGGGAACTAAAAACAATATCGATAAAATTGAAATAGCGGGTAATAAAAAAACAAAGGATTATGTAATTACCAGGGAACTAAGAATTAAAACAGGCGAGGTCTATTCACAGAAAAAGATAGAAGAGCTTCCCGATCGCCTTAACCGACTTCGCTTCTTTGACCCCGTCAATACTCCTTCCTTCTATCTTAATTCTAAAAATGAAGGTGTTCTGGTTGTTAACATCAAGGAAAAAGAAACTAATAATTTTGATGGAATACTGGGCTATATACCTGGAATAAATAATCAGCCTGGGTATCTGACTGGTCTCGTTAATGTTAACCTTAGAAATCTTTTCGGTACCGGTAGGAATGCTTCTGTCAAATGGCAGCAGATTGATAGGTCTTCTCAGGAGCTCGAACTCCACTATCTCGAACCATGGTTTCTGGGCTATCCTTTTAATCTTACTGGTTCTTTGATTCAGACAAAACAGGATTCCTCTTACGTGCAGAGAGCATTTGAAGGAAGCGTCGAGTTCCTTGCTTCTGAAGATTTCTCGGCATCATTGCTCTTGTCTTCTGAAGTTGTTATCCCTACTATTAGCGACACTTATGTGCCTCCAGTCTTTAATTCCAGTTCTATTACTACCGGTATTAACTTGAAATACGATACCCGCGATGATCCCTATGCCCCTACAAGAGGTATTTTGTTTAATAACTTGGATTCCTATAGCAAGAAAACTATTTCAGGTCCTGCTTCATTGATTACATCAACTACACAGACTAAAATTGATCTCCAGCGTATCCAGATCGACTTCGGTTTATATTATTCATTATTCAAAAGACAGGTTGTTGCTTTCGGCATACACGGCAGGGAAGTGTTAGGATCATCTTTCGAGATTAGCGATCTTTACCGCTTGGGTGGAACTTCCTCTTTAAGAGGTTATCTCGAAAACCAGTTCATGGGATCACGAATCGCATGGTCTAACCTCGAATACAGGTTCTTATTAGCGCGCCGTTCTTATTTATTTACATTTTTAGATGCAGGTTATTATTTTAATGCGGCTGTTGATAACAAGGAAGAATATCGGTTGGGTTATGGTTTTGGTTTAAGCATCGAAACAGGTCTCGGTGTGCTTAGTGTAAGCTTTGCCCTGGGGCAGGGCGATTCTTTCTCCGAAGGAAAGATTCATTTCGGTATAATAAATGAATTCTGATAAATGAAAAAAATATCTGCATATATAAACATTGTCCGTCCTCTTAATTTCTTAATTACATTCTTTACTGTAATTATAGCCGCTGCTTTAAGCTATCAGGGTGGATACTCTTCCGTCAAGGTATTCCTTGCTGCAATAACCGCATCTTTAACGATGTCGGCTGGTAATATCATAAACGATATTTATGATTTAAATGGCGATAAGGTTAACCATCCACTCAGACCTCTCCCATCGGGAATCATTTCCCTTAAAGCCGCATTGGTTTATTATTTCATTCTGCTTGCCGCTTCATTGTTTCTCTCTCTATATATATCGAATCTTAATTTTGCAGTAAATCTGATTGCAGTACTTCTGCTCTATTTATACTCATATAAATTAAAAAGAATTACCCTTGGTGGAAATCTAACTGTTTCACTATTAACGGGACTAACGTTTATATACGGTGGGATTGCAGTTAACAATATTTATAATTCCATTATTCCTGCTCTGTTCGCTTTCCTGATAAATCTCATAAGAGAAATTGTAAAAGATATGGAGGATGCAGAAGGGGATATGCGCGAAGGTATTATTTCCTTTCCATCAAAGTATGGAGTTAAAACTGCCAAAAATACTATTATCGCATTGGGCACGCTCCTTATGCTATTTTCTTTATTTCCATATATAAACGGAAATTATGGCAGCTATTATATTGCTGTTATAATCATTCTTGTTATTCCCGTGCTTATTTATTTCTTAATCTCTTTGCTAAAGGATGACTCCCATAAAAACATGAAGAAGCTTTCTTTTATTCTGAAATTGGATATGGTCTTTGGATTAATTGCACTATACATTGGCAGATGAAAAATTTCCACAATTCCTTTGAAAAACTGGAACATGTTCTCTTTTCTTCTGAAATTAGATAAATGAAAAACTTCGACAATTCCTTTGGAAAACTGGAATAAGTTCTCTCTTCTTCTGAAATTAGATATGGTTTATGAATTAATTGAAGTATATATAAGTAAATGAAAAATTTCGATAATTCCTTTTTAAGTGGAAGTATAAAATATATCGCCGGGACAGATGAAGCTGGACGCGGTCCGCTCGCAGGACCTGTTGTCGCCGCCGCCGTAATATTCGATAACGATGTCTGGATTAAAGGCGTAAACGATTCCAAGCAGCTTACAGAAAAGGAAAGGGAAGCCCTGCTCCCGCAAATAATTGAAAAATGTCTTGCGTGCTCCGTATCTGTAATATCCCATATCCAAATTGAAAGGATAAACATCCTCCAGGCTTCACTTCTTGCAATGACGACCTCCATAGACAGGTTAAAATTGAAACCTGACCTGATCCTTGTCGATGGAAATAAAGGATTGAAACATCCCATTAATTCAATACCAATAATAAAAGGGGATTCAAAATCATTCGCTATTGCCTCTGCATCAATTATTGCAAAGGTCGCAAGGGATAGAATCATGAAAAGGCTTCATCTTTATTATCCCGATTATAACTGGTCAAAAAATAAAGGATATGGAACTGCGGAGCACATCGCTGCAATCAAAACATATGGTCCCTCTCCTTTGCATAGGAAATTATTTCTAAGAAATATATTGTTTGAAATAAATTCAGATGGGGTTGAACTTGAAACAAAACAATAACAAGTCCTTCGGGAATGAAGGCGAAGATATCGCATCTGATTATCTTAAAAAAAATGGATATGAAATAATAGAAAGGAATTACCGTTTCCATAAAGGCGAAATTGATATTGTTGCTAAAGACAATGAAACTAACTACCTGGTATTTGTGGAAGTCAAATCAAGAAAAAGTCTTGAATACGGTGAACCCGAATATGCCATAACCCCCGCCAAAGCAAAACAGCTAAAAAGAATGGCAAATTATTATCTGCTGGATAATCATGTTAAAAACACCGACTGCCGCCTTGACGTTATAACCGTTCTCTTTACCCCTACCAACCCCCCACTAATCAACCACTACAAAAACGCTTTATAAGTCATTACCAAACTCACCTCCTTCGAGGTTTTCCTTAACCTCGAAGGTTGGAATCTCATTCCTGCACGTCCCTTGGTCATTCCCGCGAAGGCGGGAATCTCATAACCCAATTCCTATATCGGAATCATTATTTTACAGAATAAATTTATTCACACCCTGAATCGAGCGCATTTCGTGCGCGTTTGGTGCGCATTTCCTTACTCAATTACTACTCAATTTTATCTTACATTACTTATGTCATGCCTCAGGTACCTTATCAGAAACCTCCCCATTAAATATTACCCACTCACCCGAAAACTCACAAAAATATTAGACTATTTTTTGACCGGTTCTAATTATTTCCTTTACGAATGGGTCATCTTCCGTAAAATCTTCAGTTTTATAAGGATGTACTTCAAGATCGAATGAAGATTTAATTACATATTTCCCTAACTTCTCCCTATCCCAAAATCGCCTGCCCTCAAATTTATCAGAAACGATTGCAATATCGATATCACTATTCTGACGGGCATTACCGTTTGCATAGCTTCCAAATAAATAAAGGCTTTTAACCGGAAATTCAATTGATACCAATGCAATGAATTTATTAATAATGCTATTTATATCTTCTCTTTTATACATTCGTAAAGACCTTTAATACTTTTAATGTTTTCTTCTGCGAATTCTTTTGTACATCCCTTAAAAAAATCTAGTTTATAATCCGGGTAACGTGTTTCAAGATGAAAATTTGTAACACGATTCAAAATTAATATATCCTTTTCATTAAACCCCAAATTCGCTTCTTCAGATATCTTTAATAGATTATGAGTTCTTATTGGAATATTGCTTTCGTTATTTTTAATCCATGCAGCCTTCAGAATTTTTTCCAGAGCCAGATGTCCAATAAAAAGAGCCCAATCATACCTGCCGGCAATAAAAACACTTTCCATGGAAACCAGATCTTCTTCCGAAGTTTTGACCCAGTATTTTATATAATCTTGTTTTTCCACTTCACTCAATTAGATATTATTTAAATATAATAATATAGAGCATTAAATACACGCTAACTATTCAAATCTCTGTTTGTATAAAAAATACCTGATAGTGTATTAAAGGGGCGCAGGTTAGCGCAATAATATAAATCTGTTTGAAAGTGATTATCACTTAATCGTAGTCAAAACGAATGATTCTTCTGCGTTATTCAAATTGTCTACTGTTATTCTTTTTACTAAAGGCTGATAACCACTTTTTATCAGAACAATTGTTGGGCTATTTGTAATTTTATAAGTTCCTAATGAATCTGGCGAATCCGTCCCTGTCCTCACATATTCAGCATTTATATAAAAATTATCATAAGGGATTGTGAATTTCCCAATGCTTGATGAAATTGTATTTGCTTCAGTTTTCGCAAGTTGGGTCGGATCACTTTCAGATTTACACATTATTCTCTCTAGCATATCAGTTTTACCGGTACTTAAACTCTGTTTGATGCACTGAAAATAATAGATACCATTGCCTAATTGAGTTATAGATGTATCATTGAAAATGATACTGTGAGAACCGGCAGAATGTTGAAAAGTATTAAGGATAAAATCGTCAATCAGGGTTCTTTTAATTGTAGATCTTTTATAATCCAGGATCTTCAAACTGATTTTACTGTCTTCAGGGATGGTATAATCTATGTAAGTATTATTAGAAAATGGATTTGGGTAGTTCTGGCTTACTGCAAAGACTATTGATATTTGTACTGCTACTTCGGTTTCTACTACCATACTGTAAGTGCATGAACCGTCATTGTCTACCATTTTAAGTCTGTACTGATATTTACCAGGCTGAAGGTTCATATCCGAATACGAATAACTCTTTGGTGAATTGCTCAGTACCGCAGCCTTTACAGAACCTACTGCTGCCCAAGTGTCAATTGTTACTAATTTTCTTTCAACATCAAACCTGTCACTGTTCTTCTCTGTTGCGGTCGACCAGTTAAGTATAACTGTACTTCCCTGAGGGGTAGCAGCGAATAATGTAAGTTCAACAGGAAGAGTATCAGATTGCACTATTAAACTTTTCATTAAAGTACCGCTATCATAGATAATATAAACTGATACATCAGAAATAGGATTTCCTGACTCATCATTTATAATTCCCTTAAAATCATTTGGTGCTTGTGAAGGACCTGTAATTATATCCTTGCAGGAAACTAGGAGGACTGTAATTACAAATAGGAGGAGAATAACAAGTTGTTTCTTTAATGTTCTCATAACCCAAATTCCTTAATGATTAAGTTTCCTTTAATATGTATTATAATAACTCATGGCAACCAGTAAATAAAGCTAAGATATCCCACTCAGTCTCAATAAGTAAATTTCAATTAGAAAATACAAATAAACATATATTGATTCAAGAATAAATATTAAACAATTTGGTAATGATTAATAAATGGTGGTTTATTAATTCAAGTACTCGAATGTTAAAATGTCTTCTAGCCGGTACCGAATTAAAAGAACATAAAGATTATAATCTTAATAATCATTTTCCCTATTACATTTGAATTACCCCCCCCTTTTCGGTATTTTTGTACTTTTACAATTAGAAATGATTTGAAATGAGATATCCCTTTACTGAAATTGAATCTAAATGGCAGAATTACTGGACAGATCACGCTGTTAGTAAAACCGACTTAAGCTCTACCGATAAAAAATTATACACCCTGGTAATGTTTATTTATCCCTCTGGTTCAAAACTCCATATTGGGCACTGGTACAACTACGGGCCTACCGATTCTTGGGCACGCTATAAAAAACTCAAAGGCTATAACGTCTTTGAACCCATTGGCTATGATGCTTTCGGCTTGCCCGCTGAAAATTATGCTATTAAAACTGGCATCCATCCTTACGATAGTACAATGACCAACATAGCTGATATCAAAAAACAGCTTCTGAAAATGGGATGTATGTACGATTGGAATTCTGAACTCATGACCTGCGTTCCCGAATATTATAAGTGGAACCAATGGCTATTCCTTCAGCTTTATAAAAAAGGACTTGCATATAGGAAAAATGCCCCTGTTAACTGGTGCCCCAACGACCATACCGTTCTTGCCAACGAACAGGTCCTCTCCGATGGTACCTGCGAAAGATGCGGTCACCTTGTCGTTCAGAAAAACCTTACTCAATGGTTTTTCAAAATAACAGATTATGCAGAAGAACTACTTACCGGACTCGATAATATAACCTGGCCTGAAAAAACTAAATCAATGCAACGCAATTGGATTGGTAAGAGCATAGGTTCCGAAGTAATCTTTAAGGTCGAGGGCTCAAAGGAAACTATTAAAGTCTTTACTACCAGACCCGATACTTTATTTGGTGTTACCTATGTCGTTCTTGCTCCTGAACATGAGTTGGTCAATAAATTAACTGCTCCTGCTTATAAGGAGAGTGTTAATAAATATAAAGAATCTGTAAAATCATTAACTGAAATTGAAAGAACTTCTACTGTTAAAGAAAAAACCGGTGTCCCTATTGGCGCAAACGCAATCAATCCGATGAACGGGGAAGTGGTTCCTATCTGGACTGCCGATTATGTTCTTGCTACTTATGGAACAGGTGCCGTTATGGCTGTCCCCGGACACGATGACAGGGATTTTGAGTTTGCTAAGAAGTTCAATCTTCCAATTAGAAAGGTTGTTCTTCAGGAAGGCACAGATGAAATAGCTGAGCTAACCGAAGCTTTTACTGATACCGGTATTATGATCAATTCTGGTAGCTTCACGGGTATGAATTCTGAGTTGGGAATAGAAAAGATTATAAAACACTTGGAAGAAAAAGGTTTAGGCGCTGGAAAAATAAATTTCCGTCTTAGGGATTGGCTGATTTCAAGACAGCGTTACTGGGGCACGCCTATTCCGATTATCCATTGTCCTAAATGCGGCGAGGTACCTGTTCCTGAAAAAGATCTCCCGGTTGAATTGCCTTATGAAGTTGAATTCAAACCCGCAGGTGAATCTCCCTTAGCAGCAAATAAGAAGTTTATAAATGTTAAATGTCCTTCCTGCGGTGCTGACGCTAAAAGAGATCCCGATACAATGGATACCTTCGTTGATTCATCATGGTATTATTTCCGTTATCTTGATCCGAAAATTACAGATGCTCCCTTTAGTAAAAAATTAACAGACAAATGGATCCCCGTGGATATGTATGTCGGCGGTGCAGAACATGCTACTATGCATCTCCTTTATGCCCGGTTTATACATAAGTTTTTCCGCGATCTTGGATTAACTAATTCTGATGAACCCTTTAGTCAGTTGATACATCAGGGCACAATCACCAACCAGGGCGCTAAGATGTCCAAGTCCAAAGGTAATGTTGTTAATCCCGATGATTTTACACTGGTTTATGGTGCCGATGTCTTCCGCCTCTATCTTATGTTCATGGGTCCCTACGAACTAGGTGGGGATTGGAGTGATAAAGGAATATCTGGCTCCGACCGTTTCGTTCAGCGAACTTATGAGCTGTTCAATAAATATAAAGATATTTTATTAGGTGCCGCGGATAAGGATATATATGATATACCTTCATTATCTACTGAAGAAAAAACCATATACAAAAAACTGAATCATACAATTAAGAAGTTTGATGAGGAAATAAATAGTTTCAGATTTAATACTGCAATTGCCTCATTGATGGAACTCATCAATGAACTTAAAAATCTTGATAGATGTTCAAAGGATTTACAGGCATATATATTAAAAAGATTTGCTGTCTTGC
>PLLW01000088.1:39004-45481 GCA_003141435.1 Ignavibacteriales bacterium | reverse complement strand
GGCGAAAGTTCCGGTTCAACTGCGAATACTTTGATATTGGGAAATTTTTTCTTTAGAACTTTAGCAACACCTGTAATATGCCCACCAGTACCAACACCGCTAATTAAATAATCAAAACCTTCAGGAAAATCAGCGAGAATTTCCCTGGCGGTATTATCAATATGGGCTTGCACATTAGCCGCATTATTAAACTGCTGAGGAACCCAGACATTGTCATTTCCTGCTTTAATCTCTTCAGCTTTTGCAATTGCCCCCTTCATTCCCAGCTCTTTGGGAGTAAGTTCAAACTTGGCTCCGTAGGCGGACATAAGTCTTCTCCTCTCAACCGACATAGATTCAGGCATGACAAGAATTAACTCATATCCCTTTACTGCGGCCACTAATGCAAGTCCAATTCCAGTATTTCCAGAAGTAGGTTCAACAATAATATTTCCTTTTTTGAGAACACCTTTTTTTTCAGCATCCTCGATCATAGATAAGGCAATCCTGTCTTTTATACTGCCGCCGGGGTTTGATCTTTCATGTTTAGACCAAACCTCGTGTTTATTACCGAAAAGCCTGTTAATCCTAACAATAGGCGTATTGCCAATTGTTTCGAGTACATTGTTGTATTTCATTTTAGCTCCTTTTTATTTGTTTCTGATTATTTTTAATTTAGTTTCAGGCAAAAAAAAACCGGCTTCGAGGTGAAGCCGGTTTATATATATTAAATTTTTCAATCAACTATAACCCTTCGTTCACCTCCAATATGCAGGTTAAACACACCATGCAAATGATTTGACAACAAGAATTATATGTTGATATTTTTGTTTTCATTTTTTTATAAGCAGAAGTTACTATTTTAATTTGGTTTAGTCAATATTAAACGAAATGAGAAAAAATTAAATCTTTACAGGAACTACATCCCTGGAATAATTTTCAATTGTGAATTTGTAGTTCTCAAAGGCAGTGAGACTATCAATCTGTTCCATGGATAACTTAACTTTTCGAGCTGATGCGTTTTCAATAGTATATGATTTTAGCAAGTGGTCATCTTTTTTAGCTTTTCGGGTTACCGAATCAAAAAACAAAGTATACAGTAATACAACTACAATTAATGATGACAGAAATGCTATAAAAGTTCTCATTTTAATATCTCCTACGTAAATTAATACGCCTAATTAAAAAGGGGTGTGATTTCAGCCACATCTCAACAATCAATTTAATGAAGTATTAATTAAAATAAAATGCAATATGTAAAATATGTTTATTTAGAGTTAGTTTATAGTTTATAATTATTTAATAAAAAAAACGAATGAATATTATTTCCTACATAGCAAAAGAGCTTAACCTTAGGAATGAACAGGTTGAAGCTGTCATAAAACTTTTTAAAGAAGATGCAACTATTCCTTTTATTGCACGTTACCGTAAGGAACACACCGGCGGGATTGATGAAGAAGTATTACGGCAAGTGGAAGACCGTTTTGGTTATCTTACACTTCTTGGGGAACGAAGAGAAACAATACTTAAAAGTATTGAGGAGCAGGGGAAGCTTACCGATGAATTAAAAACAAAAATAATAGATTCGATAACGCTTACGGAACTGGAGGATTTATACCTTCCTTATAAACCCAAGAGGAAGACAAGGGGCATAATTGCAAAAGCTAAAGGTCTGGAACCACTTGCATTATTTCTTTTAGAAAGCCCTGCATTCAGCGGAAATCTTGAGGAAAAGCTTACTGAATTCATAAACGAAGAACTTGGCGTAAATTCAGCCGAAGAAGCGTTACAGGGAGCTAAAGATATAATTGCTGAAATGATAAATGATAATGCGGAAGTCAGGAAAGGTGTAAGAGAACATCTTCAGGAAGAATCTGTTGTTAAGTCGGAAAGAGTAAAGCAAAAAGCATCAACTAAAGAAGTCTCAGAGAAACAGCAACAGAAGGATAAAAAAGAAATTTACCAGATCTATTATGATTTCAGTATTGATATTAAAAAAATTAAACCCTATCAGCTTTTAGCATTGAACAGAGGGGAAAAGGAGAAAGCATTAAAGATATCCTTTGTTTTTGATGAACCGGTTATAGTTAACCTGATGCTGAAAAAATTCCTTACCTACAAGGAAACAGTATTTCTGGATATTTTTATGGATACCACACGGGATGCTTTTACACGTTTAACATTCCCTTCAATTGAAAGAGAAATAAGGGCACAATTAACAGAAACTGCTGATCTGCATGCAATTGAAATATTTGCATCCAATTTAAGGCAACTTTTACTTCAACCGCCTATGATGAATAAAATAATAATGGGAATTGACCCAGGTTTTTATTCGGGTTCAAAGGTGGCAGTTATTGATGTTACAGGAAAATATATTGAGGGGGTTACAATATATCCTCATCCCCCGCAGAATAAATCCGATGAAGCTAAAAAAATACTTCACCATTTGATAAGCAAGTATAAAGTTGAAATAATTGCAATCGGCAACGGAACAGCATCGAGAGAAACGGAGATGCTTATTTCAGAATTAATTAAAGAAAAAGAGCTGCCCTGCCATTACGTAATTGTGAACGAAGCGGGGGCATCTGTTTATTCCGCTTCAGAAGTTGCAAAAAAGGAATTCCCCGATCTTGAGGCAAGCCAAAGAGGAAATATATCGATTGGGAGAAGATTACTTGATCCGCTTGCCGAATTAGTAAAAATAGATCCTAAATCAATTGGGGTAGGTCTTTATCAGCATGATGTTGATCAGAAGCTACTTGCTCAAAAGCTTGATAATGTTGTTGAAAGCTGCGTTAACCATGTCGGGGTTGATCTTAATACTGCATCTGCTTCTTTATTAACACACGTTTCCGGTTTAAATAAAAGAATTGCAGAGAATATTATAAAGTTCAGAGAGAAAACCGGCAAGTTCAAATGCAGAGAAGAATTAAAAGAAATTACGGGATTAGGTGAGAAAGCATTTGAACAATCAGCAGGATTCCTTAAGGTCCCAAATGGGGAAAATCCGCTTGATAATACGTTTATACATCCAGAATCTTATCAAGCAACTCATGTGATGCTAGAAAAGTTCAATATACCTGTTGCAAAAATAAAGGAATCCGGTGCAGTTATTTCGCTGATTGTAAGCCAGAAAGGGACTAAAAAACTTGCAGAAGAAATAGGGATAGGCGAACCCACCTTAATTGATATAATAGAAAATTTAAAAAGACCGGGAAGAGACCCCCGCGAGGAGATGCCCAAACCTATTTTGAGAAGTGATGTGCTGAAAATGGAAGACCTTGCAGAGGGGATGAAGCTAAAAGGGACAGTACGGAATGTTGTGGATTTTGGCGCTTTTGTTGATATTGGGGTAAAACAAGATGGGCTTCTTCACGTATCACAAATGGCAAACAAGTTTATTAAAAATCCCCTCGATATAATAAATGTAGGTGATATTATAGACGTAACAATAACCGGGATTGACATTCTGAGGGGCAGAATTTCTTTAAGCATGAAGAATTGACCATAAAACAGCCATTATGATTAAGAATAGCTTCTGTTTTTTTATCTGAAGCAAAATTTATATATTCATAATCGGAATCTTTATATATGAATATTTATAACCAATTATTAGAAGTAATACAGATTAAGGGAGCGGCTTTTTTAGTGCTGTTAGATCCAGATAATCTGCATGAGGAGAAAGTGGCCCGATTCGCAAGGCATTGCGAAAACTCGGGGGTAGACGGTTTTCTAGTCGGTGGCAGTTTACTTTTAAATGATAATCTTGAAAGTTTCCTTTTAAAGCTAAAAGCGGTGACCACACTTCCCGCTATTATTTTCCCGGGTGATGTTAACCAGATTTCTTCAAAGGCTGACGCAATCCTATATTTGTCCGTAGTGAGCGGCAGGAACCCTGAACATCTGATTGGAAAACATGTTCTAGCGGCACCTATTATAAAAAAGTGCGGAATCGAACCTATAGCTACGGGGTATCTTCTTATTGAATCAGGCAGAACAACAACAGCCCAATATATGAGCGGCAGTCTGCCAATTCCAAGGAATAAACCCGGAATTGCAGCAGCCACAGCGCTTGCAGCCGAATACCTGGGAATGAAATTAATATACCTGGAAGCGGGTTCCGGGGCAGATAATTCAATTCCGAATGAAATGGTAAAGGCAGTTTCCGAATTATGCACAGTTCCAGTTGTAGTTGGAGGAGGGATTAAAACTCCTGCAACTGCAAAAGAAAAAGTTGAGAATGGTGCCAAGATAATAGTGACAGGCAACTTTTTTGAGGACGAGGTAAATTGGAATCTGATAAAAGATTTTGCCGAAGCCATTCATGTTAATTTACCAGTTTTAGTATAACTTCCTAATTTTCCCATCCCTTTCTATTTGGAATTAAAACTTCTAAATTAATCATCATAAATTTTATTCTCATGCTGAAAGCTCTCTTAGTAAAAGATTACGCATTAATTGAATCTATAAATATTGAGTTCGGAAAAGGACTTAATATTATAACCGGTGAAACCGGCGCGGGTAAATCAATCCTGATTGACGCGATGGGTCTTCTTTTGGGAGAGCGCGCATCGACCGAAGTAATCAGAAAAGGGGCTTCAAAATCATATGTCGAGGGGATTTTTGACATAACCAATAATAAAAAAATTGATGCGCTGCTTGAGGAAAATGAAATTGAACCTTTGCCTGAACTTATTTTAAGAAGGGAAATTTCCACAAAAGGAAGCAACCGTTGTTTTATAAATGATACCCCAGTTTCCCTTTCAGTCATTAAAAATGTCGGTAACCTTATGGTTGACCTACATGGTCAGCATGAACACCAATCCTTATTGAGGAATGAAACACACATAGACTTTCTTGATGAATTTGGTAACTATCGTGATTTAGCCGATGAGTATAAAAAACTTTATAGCGAACTTCAAAATTTGTTAAAAGAGTTAAAAATACTTAAAGAGAAGGAAACTTCTTTAAGAGAGAAAAGGGATTTCTATTCATTCCAGATCAAAGAAATAGATTCTGTTTCCCCGGCAGAGAATGAAGAAGAAAGATTGGTTGAAGAGCTAAGAATACTTGAAAACTCTGAAAAACTCGCATCCACCACTTCCAGTGTTTATGGTCTTATTTATGAGGATGAAAATTCTGTATATGATTCCATTATTAAAATTAAAAATGAGCTGGACGAGCTTAACGAAATTGATAAATCTTTCGGGGAATCATTCAGTGAATGTGAGAATGCGATTGCATTAATAAATGATATCGCAGAGTTTGTAAGAAACTATAAATCTAAAATAGATGTAGATCCGGCAGAAGTTAACAAGAAAAGAGACCGTCTTGGCACTCTAAATCTTATTAAGAAAAAATATGGCGGCACTGTTAAAGCTGTTCTTGAGTACCGTAATAAAATCGGTGCGGAATTTGATTTAGCTGAAAACTTTTCAGAAAGAATAAGCTCATTTGAAAAGCAGATAGGGGGCTTACGGGAACTATGCGGAAAGGCTGCTGATAATATTTCTAAAAAAAGAAGTCAGGTTTCAGTATTAATAAACAAAGAAGTTAAAGGGGTACTTGCTGATCTGGGAATTCCAGATTCAAACTTTGACGTAAGGATTACACAGAATAAATCTTCCTCCGGAGAGGATTATATTATAGTTAAAGGGAATAAATATTCTTATTCCTCCAAAGGAATTGATGAAATTGAGTTTTACATCTCAACAAATGTTGGAGAAGATATGAAACCACTTGCGAAAGTTGCATCCGGGGGGGAGGTTTCAAGAATAATGCTTGCTTTAAAAACTATACTTGCCAAAAACGACAGATTCCCCCTGCTTATATTTGATGAAATTGATACTGGTGTAAGCGGAAGGATCGCACAGAAAGTAGGGAAAGCACTAAAATCACTTGCTAATTTTTACCAGGTTATCTCCATTACACATCTTCCCCAGATAGCAGGACTTGCAGATCATCATTTCATCGTTGAAAAGAAAACAAATGACGGAAGAGTTGTAAGCTCAATTAAACAACTAAATGAAAAGGAGAGAATAAGAGAAGTAGCAAAACTAATGAGCGGAGAGAATGTTACAGAGGCAAGTCTGGAAGGTGCCCGAGAACTGATCAACTCAAAATAGAGTTCATGAAAGATACTGCCATATATATTCATATTCCTTTCTGCGATCATAAATGTATTTACTGCGATTTCTATTCTATAATTACGAAAGATAACATCTCATCGTACAAAGATGCATTAATAAAAGAGATCACTCACTATGCAACTCTCTATTCAGAAGAGAGCAGTATAAGTTCTATTTACTTTGGCGGCGGAACTCCTTCTTTAATGGAGCCCGGTTACCTGGAAGCAATAATAAATCAGATTAAGAAGAAATTTTCTGTGGTTGATATCCCAGAGATTACTATGGAAACTAATCCCGGGACAGTTAATAAAGATAAACTTAAAAAATTCCTTACTGCCGGAATAAACAGAATAAGTATCGGCATACAATC
>PLLW01000088.1:11036-38961 GCA_003141435.1 Ignavibacteriales bacterium | reverse complement strand
ATTCAACATATTTCCGCTTATAGTTTAATACTTGAAAAAGGGACGATACTAAATAAGATGGTCATTGACGGTAAAGTTAAAATACAAGAGGATGATTATGACGCTGAACTGTATGAAATGACAATAGATTATCTGGAGCAGAAAGGGTTTATGCAATATGAAGTATCCAACTTTGCGAAGCCAGGAAATGAGTGTCTACATAATAATGCATATTGGAGATATAAGAATTATCTAGGTTTCGGCACTTCGGCGCATTCCTTTATTAACAATAAAAGATGGTGGAATTTTTCAAGTCTGAAAATGTACAAAGCTCACATCGAAACGAAAGGATCAGCGGAGGCAAGCCATGAAATCATTACTCCGGAAGAAAGTATAGAAGAGTATATTATGCTTGCTCTCCGGAGCTACGGAATTGAACTAACTGATCTGGAAAAGAGATTCGGGAAGGAATGGCTGAACAGGAATAATAAATACCTCGAATTATTAAATGAGAATAATTTGATTGCTATAAAGGATAACTGGATAAAGCTAACAAAAAGGGGATATGCGATCTGTGACGAAATAATCTCAAAGTTTGTGTAAAGTTTATGAGTTAAGAGCTATAATCTTATCAATTATATAATCCGGATTCTCTTTCTCAAGAACTTCCCGAGTCCTGTAACCATAAGTTACACCGCAGGTTTTCACCTTAGCACTTATTCCGCACCTAATATCCAATTCGGTATCTCCTA
This sequence comes from Ignavibacteriales bacterium, assembly GCA_003141435.1. Lineage (GTDB taxonomy): Bacteria > Bacteroidota > Ignavibacteria > Ignavibacteriales > Ignavibacteriaceae > Fen-1301. The sequence goes on along the minus strand of PLLW01000088.1, from coordinate 38,230 downwards.
CCATCATACTCTCAGAAGGAAGAACATTTAAGTTTTTACATATCAATAAGAGCGGTTCCGGTGAAGGTTTAACAGGCACTTCCATCCTCCTTCCCATAACATGAGAAAAATATTTTGTCAAATGAAAATGATCGATTATTCTATCCGCCTGATCCTGACCTTTAGTTGTAAGCAAAGACACATGGATATTATTGCTTTTCAAATATTCAAGGACATCTGTAACCCCCGGATAAAGTTCAGAATCATCGATAAAGTCAAAATAGAATGTTTTATAGATATTAATAAAATGCTCGATATCCGGAACCGGAATTTTCAGATCATGGAAAATATCTAAGAAGTGATGCCCTATTCTACTATAGAGGTCTTCATTTGAAAATGTTCCCGGTATCTCCAGAACTTCAAGTGTTTTTACTGTTGCCTTATAAATATTCAAATAAGAATCTACCAATGTACCATCCAGATCAAAACAAACATGCTTTACATCAATTAATATTTTTGTCATCGCACCCATCTTTTCAAATTATTGGATATAAACCTAACAATTCATGGTAAAGAAAAAAAATAGTAAAGCAAAAAAAGGAATATTTACTTAAAAAAGATTTACTAAGAGTTAGTTTATTTTAATTTGCAAGCCCTTATGTTTGGATTTTTGATTGAATCCCATTTTAATAACATGTATTTTTACATTAGAATTTACCAATAGAAATGGAGTATAATCATGATTAATAAAATCCAAGAGCTTCTTGGAAGTGAAGCTAATGCGCTATTAAAATACAAAGCAAAGTTTCCAAAAGAACAATTGCACTTGCCCGGTCCTGATTTCATAGACAGAATTTTTGCTCAGTCGGATAGAAATATCAACGTACTGAAAAACCTGCAATCGATTTTTTCGCATGGAAGATTGTCAGGAACCGGATATGTTTCAATTCTTCCAGTTGACCAAGGAATTGAACATTCAGCAGGCGCATCTTTTGCACCAAACCCACAGTATTTCGATCCCGAAAATATTGTAAAGCTTGCTATTGAAGCGGGCTGTAATGCAGTTGCTTCAACTCTGGGTGTACTTGGCATGTGTTCAAGAAAATATGCTCATAAAATCCCCTTCATCTTAAAAATAAATCATAACGAACTTTTAACTTATCCTAATAAATATGATCAGATAATGTTTGCAGGAGTTGAACAGGCATGGGATATGGGAGCCGCCGCAGTAGGCGCTACAATTTATTTCGGTTCAGAAGAAAGTGCCAGGCAGATAATTGAGGTAAGTGAAGCATTTCAGTATGCTCATGAATTAGGATTAGCGACAATTCTGTGGTGCTATCTGAGAAATTCAGAATTCAAACAGAAAGATAAGGACTACCACACTGCGGCTGATTTAACAGGTCAGGCAAACCATCTTGGTGTTACTATTGAAGCTGATATTATTAAACAGAAACTACCAGACTGCAATGGCGGGTTTGAGGCTCTTAAGTTTGGAAAAACCAGTAAAAAGGTTTATACAGATCTTTCTACTGACAACCCTATTGATTTAACAAGATACCAGGTAATAAACAATTACATGGGCAGAGCAGGGTTAATAAACAGCGGCGGAGCCTCCGGTGCTAATGATTTTGCAGAAGCTGCTAAAACAGCAGTTATCAACAAGAGAGCCGGCGGTATGGGATTAATCTGCGGAAGGAAAGCTTTCCAGCGTCCAATGGAAGAAGGTGTTAAGTTAATTAATACAATCCAAGATGTATACCTTGCGAAAGAGATAACCGTAGCATAATAATTATTGTTCCAAAATTAAAAGGCAGGATATTTTCCTGCCTTTTTAATTTTATAAGTAAGAATATTATTGATTCAGCAGAAATTCTGCAATCTTTCCTAATTCCTGAACACTGATATTATTGAAGGAGGGCATAATTGCTCCAGGGTATTTCTGTCTATAAACCTGAAACCGATCGCCATCCATGAAAGATTCCGGATTTCTTAAATAATTTATAAGTTTGTCTCTAGACCAATATCCCCTGATATCAATTATAGAGGGGGCTTGCACAGTGCCAGCAAGATCGACTCCATGACAACCAGTGCATCCAAGTTTAGCCATCATATCCTTAGGAGATAAATCCTGGGATTGATTTGGCATTTCCCCCTGTGAAACAGGATTTGAGATTTGTCTTTTTTCTTCATGGGGACCTCTTGTCACCCTTCCAAGCAAGAATAACAATATAAATAAAAACAAGAATGCTGCTAACCAGATCTGCGGCTTTGTCATAGTTCTCTTATTAATTAAAAATGATGCTTTATATTAGGGAACTTATTAAAAAAGACAAACTATAACAAAACTATTACATGCGGACTAAAATTGTGTGTAACTACAACCCTGGTCTGAAACAGAAAGCCTGCCCCCAAAGAACCGCCGTACAGGCGGTTCTTTGGGGAACTAAATCACACCGCCTCCTCCTTCGGAAACTTTCTCTTGACAATTCCGTTTCCATGTGTTATGTTTGGAAACGAATATGTACTAAAATAGTTTCCTGACCTTCAATGAATAATGATAAAGACAAAATACTAAAAACAGCAAGTGATGTTTTCTTCACTAGGGGATTTTATAAAATCCCGGTAGATGATATTGCCTCTTTATTAAAAATGAGTAAAAAGACAATTTATAAACATTTCACCACCAAAGAAGACTTGGTCAGGGAAGTTGCCTATCTGTTTATTAAAACCCACAGCAGTAATATTTCTAATATTATTAATAGTGAATATAATGCTGTAGAAAAGCTGTTCCATATATTTAAATATATGGGGAATATGTTAATTAATATCAACGAAAAATGGTTTTCGGATATTCAAACTCAGGCACCGGAAATATGGACTGATATAGAGGTCTTTAGATCACGGTTTATGACCCAGAATATTTCCAAAATTATTGAACAGGGGAAAAAAGAAAAATATATTGTAAACCATCCTTCCTCAGTCATGATAAATGTCTTTATTTCATCTATAAGGGGGATTATTAATCCGGCATTTATATTAAATAGCAAAATACCGGCACACAAAGCACTTGAATCTACCCTTGATATCCTTATGAATGGGATCTTGACTCCCAAAGGGAAAAACTTGTTGAAGAAATTAAAAATGGAGAAAGCTTAATGAAAAAAATATGTTTGATAATAATTCCACTCATTTCGCTATTATTTGCTGGATGTAGCGGCAGCAATAATAAAAACAGTATCGAGGCTACAGGTACAATCGAAACCGTTAATGTTGTATTAAGTTCCAAAACAAGCGGTGAAATAAAGAAAATTAGTATAATAGAAGGGGATAAGGTAAGGCTTGGAGATACTTTAATGGTCATCGATACTGAAGCTTTGCGCTTGCAGCTTAATCAGCAAGAAGCAGGTGCGGAAATGTCCCGGGCTCAACTGGATCTTCTTCGCAATGGTTCGCGGAAGGAGGATATATTGCTTGCAGAATCAAACCTTGAACAAGCGCAGGTGAATTTTAACCAGGCAAAAATTGACCTGGAAAGACTGCAGAGACTTTATCAGACCCAAACTATTACTAAAAAACAATATGATGATGCAGTTACACATTTTGATTTAATGAATGATCAGCTCTCTTCAGCAAAAGAAAATTATCATAAGGTAAGAAATATTGCCCGTCCCGAAGAATTAAAACAAGCTGAAGCGAAATTGCAGCAGTCTATTGCTTATACTAACCTTATTAAGAAAAATATAAATGATAGTTATATAGTATCCCCATTAAATGGAATCGTTGTTAAAAAATACTTTGAAATTGGAGAAACTGTTGCCCCTATGTCAAGTCTGCTAAAGATATCTGATCTTACAAATGTTGAACTTTATATTTATGTGACTGAACTCGAACTTGGAAAAATAAAACTGGGACAGAAAGCTGAAGTTAGCGTCGACGCTTTCAAAGACAGAAAATTCGAAGGCAAGGTTACTTATATCTCCCCTGAAGCTGAGTTTACTCCAAAGAATATTCAGACTAAAGACGAAAGAACAAAGCTTGTCTTCGCAATTAAAATTGAGCTTCCTAATCCGGATTTTGAGCTTAAATCAGGAATGCCCGCTGATGCAACAATATTCTTCCAATAATGGATATCGCAGTTAAAATAGATAAGCTCAGCAAAAGCTTTGGTGATATCAAAGCCGTTGATGATGTTTCCTTTAATGTTGAAGAAGGAGAAATGTTTGGATTGGTAGGACCCGATGGTGCAGGAAAAACAACCACCATCCGAACTTTGTGTGGTTTAATTAAACCCAATTCTGGAAATATTGCTCTATTGGGAATAGATATTAATAATAATAGAAAAATAGCACAGAACAAGATCGGATACCTGTCCCAGAAATTTAGCTTATATGGCGATTTATCGGTTGATGAAAACATAGAATTCTTTGCCGATATCCACGGTGTTAAAAATTATAGTGATAGGAGAAATGAACTTCTCGAATTCACCCGGCTTACTCCTTTTAGGGATAGACCTGCAGATAAACTTTCGGGTGGGATGAAACAAAAACTTGCTTTAGCCTGCAGTCTTATACACTGTCCCAAAATTCTCTTCCTGGATGAACCTACTACTGGGGTAGATCCTATTTCAAGAAGAGATTTCTGGAAAATCCTTTCTGGATTATTAAAAGAGGGTATAACAATTCTCATGTCCACTCCATATCTTGATGAGGCTGAAAGGTGTAATCATGTCGCATTAATGAATAAAGGGAAAATACTGGGTCTTGATACTCCCCAGAATATTAAAAAGTCAATTGATAGGGAAGTAATCGAAATTATTTGCCCTGAAGCCAGAAAAGCATATAAGTTAATAAAACAAGAACCGGGATTTGAGGTGCAGCTCTTTGGCGATAGAATTGATATTGTGGTAGAAAATTCTGCTGAACAACTGAACAAAATTCTTGGGATATTTAAACAAAAGGGAATATTGATTACAAGCTACCGTGTGATTCCCCCTTCTCTTGAAAATGTTTTTATTCACCTTGTTGGAGACAACAAAGAATATCTAAAGGCTTAGTTATGAAAAAAGCTGTTTTATTTCTGATATTATTGGCGTTTGCTGATCTGTTTCCTCAACATAAGTTTACTCTTGAGGAAAGTCTTCAGCTGGGGCTGAAGAATAGCAAAAATCTTAAAATATCAAAATCGAAAATATTGGGATCCGAGGCTAAGATAACAGAAACTACCTCTCAACTTTTACCCAGACTGTCATTTAATGCCGGTTATACAAGATTAAGTGATGTTCCACCATTTGAGGTTAGTCTTCCCATATTTCCCGCCCCTGTTAAAATACAAGATGTTGTTTTGAATAATTATAACCTTAAAGTATCCTTGCAGCAGCCCCTATTCACTGGATTTAGATTATTATCATTAAAATCTGCATCTGAAAAGAACAGGGATGCGGCTGTTTCAGACTATAATAAAGATGCAAATGAAGAAGCTTTTAATATTATAAATGCCTACTGGAATTACTTTAAAGCCCAAAAGCTTAAAAACTATCTTGACGAAAATCTTAAGCAGGAGGAAGCCCACCTTACGGATACTAAGAACTTTCTTACAAATGATCTCGTAACAAAAAATGATCTCCTTAAACTGGAAGTCCAGTACGCTTCACTTAGATTAAAACAAATAGAAGCCGAAAACAGTCTTAATACTTCGCGGGCATTATTCAATAAAGTACTGGGGCTTTCGATAAGTGATCAAACTGAAATTGAAGCTAATGAACCAAAACTCGAAAACACAGTTTATAATTACGATTCTCTTTTAAACTCAGCTATGCAGTCCCGCCTTGAGTTGTTAGCAATGGATTATAGACTGCAGGCTGGTAATGAAAATGTTAGCGCAGCTGCCTCCAGATGGTATCCTGCCATTTTCCTTTTCTCTGATTATTACTATAACAGACCAAATCAGCGTATTATGCCTACCTTGGATAAATTTAAAGATTCCTGGGATGCGGGTGTTACATTAAGTTGGGATATCTGGAATTGGGGCTATAATTCTTCTCAGGTGGAACAAGCCCGCCAAAATCTTAATCAGCTTAATACGAACAAAGAACTCCTTAAAGAAAATATTGAAGTAGAAGTTTATAATAATTTTATGGCGCTGAATGCAGCTCATAATAAAATTGAGGTCGCAAAAACTGGTCTCGAACAGGCAGATGAAAATTATCGTGGAATTCAGGAAAAGTATAATGTGCAGTATGCTACTTCTACTGATCTGATTGATGCTGAAACTTCCCGCCTTCAGAGCCAGACTGATCTTATCAATTCTCTTGTAGATTATGAGACAGCGCTTGCTCGACTCCTTAAATCCGCTGGCAAAAAGATATATTAAATGTATTCAATTGAAGTAAATAATCTTACTAAAAAATTTGGCAGCTTTGTCTCTGTTGATCATATAAATTTTAAAGTCAGGAAAGGTGAGATATTTGGTTTTCTTGGTGCCAATGGAGCAGGTAAATCAACTACTATTAAAATGCTTTGCGCTATTCTTGATCCGACAGAAGGGGATGCTTTGGTAGGAGGTTATAGTATTAAGAACCAGCCTGAAATGGTAAAGAAAAATATAGGCTACATGTCCCAGCGGTTTTCATTATATAACGATCTTTCTGTTGGGGAGAACATTGAGTTTTTCGGTGGGGTATATGGTATAGAAAAAGAACTCCTTAAAGAAAGGGAAAAATGGGTTCTGGATATTGCAGGTCTGCAGGGTAAGGAAAATATATTAACTGCATCCCTCCCCGGTGGTATTAAACAAAGGCTCGCCCTTGGCACCGCTGTCATCCATAAACCTGGAATAGTATTCCTTGATGAACCAACCAGCGGCGTTGATCCAATTTCACGAAGAGCCTTTTGGGATTTAATAAATTCTCTTTCTGAAGAAGGAACAACAGTTTTTGTAACTACACACTATCTTGAAGAAGCTGAATATTGCGGCAATATTATTTTAATTAACTCCGGCAAACTGATTGCTGAAGGAAATTCTAAAGAACTCAAATCAAAGTACCTTACTAATACTATCCTTGAGATTGAATGCACACCGGTTATTGATGCATTATCAATTCTTGAAAAAGCTGCTTTTGTAGATGAAACAACAATTTTCGGAAATCAGATCCATATAATCGTCAATGATAAATATTCCGGGAAAGAACAAATTAAATCTCTTCTTGAAGTGCAAAATATATCAGTAAAAAGCATTGAGAATATTGTTCCGTCACTTGAGGATGTATTTATTCATTTATTGGAAAAGAAATAAATGGACTTAAACAGAATAAAAGCTATTGCTAAAAAAGAATTCAAGCACCTTCTGCGCGATTACCGTATGCTTGCCATTTTGATCCTTTTCCCTGTATTTCTTCTTGGCATTTTTGGATATGCTATAAATTTTGATGTTCATCATATTAAACTTGCAGTCTATGACCAGGAATATTCCGATGTTACAAGAAACCTTATCAAAGGACTTATAAATTCTGAATATTTTGATTTATCAGGATATTTGAATAATGATAAACAGCTTAAAGGAACCCTTGATAATAAACAGGCACAAGTCATTGCAGTTATCCCTTTCGATTTTTCTAGGAAATTCTATTCAGGACAAGTCGTTAAAGTTCAGTTCCTTATTGATGGTGTTGATGGAAATACTGCTACTATTATACAGAATTATGTTACTGCAGCTCTGCAAACCTATGGTCAAAATCTTACTGCCGAAGTCTTAATGAAAAATGGGCAGAATAATTATGTGCCAATAGATTTGCAGGCACGTTTCTGGTATAATCCTGATCTTCAAACAACCCGTTTTCTTATTCCTGGTCTCATCGCAATGATTCTTCTTATCACCGCGGCTATTAGCGTTTCTTTATCGCTCGTAAGAGAGAAGGAAAGGGGAACAATTGAACAAATTAATGTTTCTCCAATTAACTCATTCGAACTAATAACTGGAAAAATATTACCATACCTTATCCTTTCTTTATTTAACGCAGCCATGATCCTCATTGTCGGATATTTTCTTTTTGGAGTTGAAATTAAAGGAAGTATAATTCTCTTGTTCTTAACTACTTTGCTGTTTTTATCTGCATCTACTGGAATGGGGATCCTCGTTTCCGTATTAGCAGATTCCCAGCAGGTTGCTTTTTCTGTTGCTACTTTTGTAACCCTTCTGCCTTCGTTTATCCTTTCGGGATTTATCTTCCCTATTGAAAGTATGCCTTGGCCTGTTCAGATTTTAACTAATATTACCCCGGCTAAATTCTTTATTGAAATATTAAGGGCAATTGTTATCAGGGGAACGGGGATAGCTTCGTTCTGGGACCAGGCGCTTTACCTTCTTCTCTTTACTACTGTTATTATATTGCTTTCAAATATAATTAATAAACGAAAGGAGAACAGCGGGTGAAAACTATTCTCCATATTATTAAAAAGGAATTTCTTCAGTTCAAACGTGATCCCAAAATGTTTGGGGTTATATTAATTGCTCCTATTATTCAGTTGATATTTCTTGGCTATGCCGCTACGCTGGATGTGAATATTGTCCATACTCTTGTTTATGATCAGGATCAAACAGTTGAAAGCAGAAAATTTATCGAATCGTTTACTAGCTCCGGATTTTTTAAGATAGACTATTATGCAGATGATTATACTCAGCTGACACAAAAACTTGATAAAGGGAATATTATTCTTGCCTTGGTTATTCCAAAAGATTTTTCCGAAAAAATTCAAAGAAGAGAAACTTCTCCTGTGCAGGCAATATTTAATGGTTCAGATGGAAACACCGCTTCTATTGCCGCTGGTTACGTAGCTAAAATTGTTCAGGGTTATGCCGAAAATATAGTATTAAACACGATGGATAAATCAGGTAGAAAAATCCTTCCCGTAGGAAGAATTGAACCGGAAATAAGAGTATGGTATAATCCTCAACTCCTTACTCGTCACTTCATGGTCCCTGGTATCGTTGGACTCCTGCTAAGTATAATTACTCTTATTTTGACCTCCCTCGGTATTGTAAAGGAAAAAGAAATAGGAACCCTTGAACAATTAATTGTAACCCCTATTAAATCTTGGCAGCTTATTATAGGTAAATTAGTACCTTTTGTTATTCTGGGTTTTGTTGCAGTGGTTATAGTCCTTACCGCTATGACTTATATTTTCGATATCCCGGTAAGAGGAAGCGTGCCGTTCCTTTTCTTGTGTTCCTTATTTTATATCCTCTCAACTCTTGGACTTGGATTGTTTGTATCAACAATATCAAAAACACAGCAGCAGGCAATGATGATTGCTATCTTTGGTATAATGATGCCTATGGTATATCTCTCCGGTTTTGCGTTTCCCATTGAGAATATGCCTAAAATAATTCAATATATAAGCTATCTTATTCCTCTAAGATATTTTATAACAATTATTCGTGGCGTAATATTAAAAGGAATTGGGTTTAAAGAATTATGGCAGGAAGCCACGGTTCTTTTATTTATGGGAATCGCTATCCTCTTTTTAAGCTCACTCAGGTTTAGGAAAAAATTAGAATAATAATTATAAATGGAACTATTATGAAAAAAACTGTCTCTGAAACCAAATTGTATCGTTCGGAAATGAATGAAAAAATATTGAATTCCGGATTCAGCGATTTTAAGAAATTCTTTGCCTTGGATAATAAAGCTTATATAAACGGTGCTTTGTCCGCTAAAGCCAAAGAACTAATGGGACTTTCTGCCTCAATGGTTTTGAGATGTAATGATTGTATCTTTTACCACATCGATAGATCAATCGCTGAAGGAGCAACGCGCGAAGAATTATATGAAACATTTAATGTGGCATTAATTGTCGGTGGGTCTATTGTAATTCCTCATTTGAGGTACGCTTTTCAGGTTATGGAGGAGATATTCAGTGCTTAAGATTATTTTTGCTTCAAAGAATAATGGAAAGATTAGGGAAGTGAAAGATATTTTATCCGGCACTAACCTTGAGATTGTATCTTTGTTGGATTTGAATGATAATGAAAATATTATTGAAGATGGAATGACGTTTGAAGAGAATGCCATGAAAAAAGCATCTCATGTTTTTAACAAATATAAAATTCCTGTCATTGCAGATGATTCCGGACTAGTCGTAAATCAGCTTAATGATGGACCTGGGGTTTTCTCTGCAAGGTATTCTGGTCCAAATGCTACTGAGAATCAGAATAATATGAAACTGATAGAAGAGCTTAAACATCTGCCCGAACCGCACCATGCCCGGTATATCTGCTCTGCTGTGTATTATAATGGGGAAAAGTATTTAACCGCTGAAGGTGAAGAAAGGGGTATAATAACTTTGAATGCAAAAGGCGTCAATGGCTTTGGTTATGATCCTTTATTCATCCCTGAAAACTATTCAGTTACTATGGCTGAATTGGATCCTAAAGAAAAAAATAAGATTAGTCATCGTGCAAAGGCATTCAATAAATTAAAAAAACAATTATCCTCCCTGTTGAGCAGATAATATAAAAGGTTATTTGGTTGCAATAATAACTTGCACAATCCCCATTGTAAGATTATATATGTCTATTTTCCTAAAACCCGAATTCCGAAGGAGCTCTTGCATATTTATTTTCTCATCAAACTCTTCAACTGACCTTGGAAGATATGAATATGCTTCCTTATCTCCCGAAATAATACCCCCTATCAATGGCAGAATTCTTTTGAAATAAAATTTATATAATCTCTTAAATATCGGATTTGAAGGAAGACGAAACTCGATTATCGTTGCCTTACCTCCGGGTGTAAGTACATAATAAAATGAATTGAATCCTTCTTGTATATTATAAAAATTCCTCACTCCAAAAGCTACCGCTATGTTTGTAACCGAACTTTCCTTGAAGGGAATACTTTCCGCTACCAACTGAACACTTCTTCCTTTAATCCAGGGACTCTTTTTATTAAATATTCTAAGCATGTTATACGAAAAGTCGGCTCCGAAGATTCTCTTAACCCCTTGCTTCCTGGCCTCAATCGACACATCCCCGGTGCCGCAAGCTATATCCAGAAGGATGGAATCACTGTCAACCCCCGTCAGCTTTAATGCTTTCTTTCTCCAGTAATAATCAAATCCGAAACTTAATAAATGGTTTAAGAAATCGTATCTGTTTGCAATACTGTCGAATATTATTTTAACTTGTTGCTTTTTCCCGCTCATCCGAAGAATACCTACTATATGCAAATTCTGTAAGTCCTCTTACCCTTCTCCACCAGTTAAATATTAATTTCCCGCTCCATAAAGAAAATACAGCAAACACAAAACCGCCTATTAGGTCTATTACATAATGATATCTTAAATAAACAGTGGAAAAAATTAGAAGACTTCCCACTGGGACTAACCAATACCGCGATCTGCTTTTTAATCTTATTGACAAATAAATAACTATCAATGTTATCATTGTATGCCCGCTTGGGAATACATCTCTCTGAACAACAGCTGCTGGATTTATTGTCCCCTTAGGAATTCCTTCTCCAATATTCGTAAAGTCTCTTAAGTAATGAGTTAACCACAAACCGGGGAGGTCAGTGTTAAGATTTGCAAAGTTATGGAGCGTAAAACGGGGTCCGATTCCGGGTAGTGCAAAATATCCAAGATATGAAAGATAAAATCCGTAAATAACAGAAAAAACAACAAAGTCACTTGCGAAATATCTTTTCTTCCTTAAAAGAACTAATACAAGAATTAATGGAAGAAGATAATACATTCCATAAATCACCTGCAGCAATTCTGTTAAAAATGGATTGGCTATTTTGTACAGAAATACTGTCGGGTCTGTACCAAAAAGGAATCTGTCAATTTGAATAAATAATGTATCATAATCCTGATGCCTGATAGGCAAGACCATATAATATAACTGGTTGAATGTAATTAAAACAATGGGCGCGATATACCAGTAATGAAGTATTCTCCAGATTCTTTCTCTAAAAGTCGTTTGAAGCCAGGCAATAATAAATGCGGAGGAAATAATTGCAATGTTTTCTAATATAAATTCAAACCAGCGGGGTATAACATTGTGGAAAATAATGTCAAGGATACATAAAAAAATAAAAAAGACAACAAGTACAAGGTCAAATGCCTTTAAATTATAAACTATTTCTTTTATTCTTTTCATTTAATTGGGAATAAACGTAAGATGAAAGAACAACAAAATCATGTATATCCAGTTGTTCAGCTCTTAATGATAAATCGATACCTGAATCTTCGAAATTAATTTCCTTAAATATACTATTACTTAATGAATTTTTTAATGTTTTTCTTCTGTTCCCGAAAGCCGCCTTTACAGTTTGAATAAAAGTCTTTTTCTCCTGATCAGTCATATCGTTTTCCTTCAGATAAAAATGCATTACTGCTGACCATACTTTAGGGCGTGGGTTAAATACATTAGGCGATACTTTAAAACATAATTTTATTTCACAAAAATAATTTAGTAGTACCGATAGAATCCCATATTCCTTGGTCCCTTTTTTGGAAATTATACGTTGCGCTACTTCAATCTGCATCATTAGCACAGAATCCTTGATAATGTGATTATTTTCAATCATCCTGAACAGAATAGGGGAGGTAAGGTTGTACGGGATATTTCCAGTTATCCTCAGCTTTTTATTGTTGCGGCTGTAAATGGCATTTAGATCAGTTTTAAGAAAATCTTCTGTTATCAGCTCAATACCCTTAAATCTTTGTCTTAATATTTCTCCTACCCTGTTATCAATTTCCACAGCAGTTATAGAAGGTACTTTTTTGAGAAGAATTTCCGTTAATGCTCCAAGCCCAGGTCCAATTTCAATTATATTATCCTCAACTGTAGGATCAATTTCCTCTACTATCTTTCTTAATATATTGGGGTCGGTTAAATAATTCTGACCGAATTTCTTCAGTGGTCTAATAAATTGCATTAAAGTATGTTCTAAATGATCCTGCAAATTAACAGAGTTATTTTGCAATTCATATTCCCCCCAAAAATTACCTAAAATATATTTTTCGCCCTTTTTCCAAAACACGACCTACATACTATGTGGGCTTTTTAAAATTATTTCCCTGGTTTCAAAATGATACAAATTTGCCCCCAACTCACGAAAGATGAGTATAAGATGAGCGACTCAGATACGGCTCAGAATACCCGTAGATCGCCCCCTCGCTTATATGTCTCAAAATGTAACACAGAATAAGACCAATTCAATTCTGGGTAAACAACGTCCACAAATGAATATTTGAGTCAAATTATGTGGAATTTGGGCCAGAGAATTTGGAAAAGTTAAATGGAAAACCGTAAGTTAGAAAGAAGGGTTAGGAATAATTAACCAAATATTATGGCAGAGTAGGTTTTGATTAACTACAATGGATCAAAAATGGCGGTTACATGGATAAACATAAATCTCTAATTAATAAGTGGCATAATATCTCATTTGAGAAAAACATTATAATTGGCTGGGTATTTACTTTTCTGGTTGTTATTTCCATAAGCGCAATAATCTATTTTTCAAAAAAAGAACTTCTCCAGAGCAATAACATGATGGCCCTTAACGCAGAATTAAGTTCTGCGACTCAAGACCTTTATTCCACTATCCTTAAACTTGAGATTACCAGTAAAAGATTCAAATTGACTGGCAGCAAGCAAGATTCTGTAAAATATTTTATAACTCTTGATTCGTTGAAGATAAATATGGCACTGCTTGAAAGATTAATTAAATACCAGCCAAGGTTAGATAAATATTTTGTTCCGCTGCAAAGAACTATCCAGGAAGAACTGTACAAAATAGATCATCTTTCCGTTTTACCTGAGAATACAGGGAGATTAAATTCACACATAATATTAGAGGAAGATATTTACAAAAGGATTGGAATGTATTCACAGTTGCTGGATTCTGAAGAAGATTAAATTACAGCAGAACAGGTTCAAATCATTCAATCAAAGATCTACAAAAACTTAAATTATTTTTTAGTTCTCGTAGTTATTTATGTCATATTATTATCGGTATTGTTCGCAATTATTCTTTCATATATTAAAAAACGCAGAAAAATCGCCCGGGAACTTTTTGAAAGCCGAAATAGCTTAAAAGCAATAATTGATACAGCGGCTAGCCTTATCTTTGTTAAAAATTCAGACAGAGACTTTACGCTGGTTAATAAATCATTCCTGGATTACTTCAATTTAGATAATCTTGCTTCTTTCCCTTCTCCCGGCAGCTCAAATGTATTCCGTGAAAAAGAGCTGCAGGAGACCAAAGATGAAGATGAGCTGGTCATTAAGGATCGTAAAATTCTGAGAAATATAGAAAGAATGATGATCCTCAATAACAGAGAAAACAGATGGCTCAGTGTAAATAAAGCTCCGCTTTTTGATGTCGATAATGAGGTTATTGGACTTGTTGGAGTTATGGACGATATTACAAACCGGAAAATGTATGAAGCAGAATTGAAACAGGCTAAAGAAAAATTAACTGAATTGAACGCTCACAAAGATAAGTTTTTTTCTATCATTGCCCACGATCTCAGAAGTCCGTTTACAGCACTCTTAGGATTATCCCAATTCCTCGTTGAAGACTTTGATGAACTTTCCGAAGATGAGAAGAAAGAAGATATCAAAAATATTAATATTACAGTAATAAGTTTACTTGACTTAATCAATAACCTTCTTACCTGGTCAAGACTTCAATTCAATAAGGCAGATGAAAATCCGGAACAGATAAAACTGTTTGAGATAATAAATTCTGTTTTTAATGCCTTAAGGATATCTGCGCTAAATAAAAGAATATATCTTGAAACCATATGCGGCGATAATCTGACGGCTATGGTTGATAAGAATATGATAGAAACGGTTATCCGCAACCTGGTTTCAAACTCAATTAAGTTTACCAGGGAAAATGGCACAATAAAAGTAAGAGTAACAGAGGATAGCGGGAATATTACTGTTGCAATTGAAGATAACGGAGTAGGCATGAGCAAAGAAATTGCTCAAAATCTTTTTAAGCTTAATACCAATGTTACAAGAAAAGGAACAGCAGATGAAAAAGGGACTGGACTAGGACTTATTATCTGTAAAGAATTTGTCGAAAAGAACGGTGGTAGCATTTGGGTTGAAAGTGAAGAAGGAGTTGGAAGTACATTCTATTTTACTATTCCACTCCAAACTTTATGAAATAAAATACTATTTCCCCAAATACTCTAATAAGGATATCTTCCGGATTATTTTTTGAAAATTATTGCTTGTAGTTAAAGGAATTATAAATAGGAAAGCAGTACATATGAAAAATAATGCTTTTAGGGGCTTTTTAATTCGCAATCCTTTGTTAAAAGACATAATATGGATTGCATTTATTTCTGTCGTTTACTTTATAGTCGGTAGATTAAGCATGAAATTAGTGCTTGAACCGGAAGACATAGCTACAGTATGGCCTGCTTCAGGTATTTTTCTTTCAGCTCTTTTATTAACTAAAAAAAACCTGCGCCCTTACCTTGCCCTTGCTCTCTTTATCACAGATTTTATTGTTGAATCTTATTCCGGATCATCGTTCGCTATGAGTATTGTGTATGCCTTTGCGCTTACATTCGATGCTTCACTCAGCGCCTGGATATTAATCCGATATTTGGGCGAGCCTATTGATTTCAGCAAACTCAAACACCTTCTTAGCTTCATTATCATTTCAGTCATTTTCACAAATGCCCTGTCAGCTACAGTTGCTGCCGCGGCTCCCAAAATAATATACAATCTACCTTATTGGCATTCGTGGAAGTGGTGGTGGTTGTCTGATGGGATTGGTAATTTATTAATTACTCCCTTTATTTTGAGCTGGGCATCTTTAAAATGGAATGAGGCAAGGGAAAGGAATATAAAACATTTTATTGAAGCGATGCTTTTATTTTTATCAATGGTCATAGTTAACTTTTATGTATTGCAAAATCTATCCGGTAATATTCATTTAGCATCTATCCTTAATTATTTAGCTTTCCCGTTTCTTGTTTGGGCTGCGCTTCGTTTTGGAGTCCGGGGGGTAACTGTCGCTTCTATTTTCCTTACGGCAAACGTCCTCTACTTTACTTTATCGGGTCAAACCATAATAAATGATACCAGGGTTATCTTTGATTCAATAATTATGGTTCAGATATATATAGCTATAATTTCTGTGTCATCACTTATTATGGCTTCAGTGATTGAAGAGCGCAAACAGACACAAAAAGTATTACATGAAAGTGCAGAAAAATTCAGAGTTGTCTTTGAATATTCACCTGTTGGAAAATCAATTACCGGATTAGATGGCTCTCTTCAAACAAACAAAGCGTTCAGTGATATGCTGGGGTATTCAGAAGAAGAATTTCAATCTATAAAATGGAAAGAAATTACTCATCCAGATGATATTGCTGAAAGCAATGAAATCATTGATTCTTTAATTAAAGGTGAATATTTAACACGCTCTTATGAGAAAAGATATCTGCATAAAAACGGATCAATAATTTTTGCTGATGTAAGGACAACCCTTAAACGGAATGAACAGGACAATCCTATATTCCTTATTACAGTTGTAACCGATATTACCGAACGTAAAAAAGCTGAAGCAGAAATTCTTAGACTCAACCAAGTGCTTGAACAAAGGGTAATTGAACGCACAGAACAATTAGAAACAGCTAATAAAGAATTAGAATCTTTTTCATATTCTGTATCGCACGATTTAAGAGCACCTTTAAGGGCAATAGCAGGATTTACTAATAAGTTAAGTGAGAATTATATACATTTATTAGATGAAGAAGGGAAAAGATTAACCGGCATTATTATCAAAAACACTAATAAGATGGGACAACTGATAGATGATTTATTAACTTTTTCCCGGCTTGGCAGAAAAAATATGACTGTAAAAAGAGTTGATATGCAGGAACTGTTTAAGGAAACATGGGAAGAAATAAAGACATTATACGGCAGGCACATTATTAAATTTAAAATTCATGAACTGCCTAAAGCATACGGTGATCCGGTATTATTAAAACAAGTTGTTTTAAACCTGCTTACAAATGCCGCTAAATTCACAAAGTATAAAGATGAGGCAATAATAGAAGTAGGAATTAAGATGGAAAATGGAAACAATATTTATTTTGTTAAAGATAATGGCGCGGGATTCAACCAGCAATATTCAGACAAAATGTTCCAGGTATTTCAGAGATTACACAGCGAAAAAGAGTTTGAGGGGACGGGAATAGGGCTGGCTATTGTAAAGAGAATTATCAATATGCACGGGGGAAAAGTGTGGGCAGAAGGAAAGGAAAATGAAGGGGCGGTTATATATTTTGACATTAATCAAAAGGAAATGGAAAAATGAAAGAAGTTGAGATTTTGCTTGTTGAGGATAATCCGGAAGATGTCGAATTAACTTTAGATGCACTTCGGGGGGAAAATATTTCCAATAAAATTGAGGTGGTTGAGGACGGTGAACAAGCGCTTGAATTTTTATATTCAGAGGGGAAATATTCCCACAGGAAAATGGAGTATAAGCCAAAGCTGATATTGCTTGATTTAAAGTTACCCAAAGTAAGCGGGATCGAAGTACTAAAAAAGATAAAATCAGACAGCAAATTGAAAAAAATACCAGTAGTTGTTCTTACATCTTCCAGCGAAGAGGGTGATATTGTTAAAACCTATGAACTTGGAGTTAACAGTTACATTGTAAAACCGGTGAACAGCGAAACCTTCAGAAAAGCAATAAAAGAACTTGGACTTTATTGGCTGCTGCTTAATAAATATGCCGAATAATGCAAAAGTTTAAAGAGGGGCAAAACAGAAGAGAAATATTAATTTCAGAAGTTGTGTAATTATTTAAATAAAAAACAGGCACAGAGTGTTAAGTGGAAACCGAAATAAAAATCCTGATTCTGGAAGATAACGAATCCGACGTAGAGTTAATACTTGATGTATTTATTAAAGGAAATGTAAATTTCAATCATCTTCATGTTGATAATGAAGCTGATTTCAGGATGGGGATCGAAGAATACAAGCCGGATATAATATTATCTGATTATATGATGCCGGGTTATGATGGTATGACCGCGCTGTTATTAGCAAAAGAATTAACTCCCATTACCCCTGTTATAATTGTAACGGGTTCTATGAATGAGGAAGTAGCTGTTGAATGCATGAAAGCCGGGGCGTCAGATTATATAATTAAAGAACATCTTGTAAGACTTCCGTTTGCAGTGAAAGAGGCGATAAATAACAAGCAAAATATTGCGGAAAGAGAAAAAGTATTAAAGTCATTGAAAGAAAGCGAAGAGCGGTTTAGAAAATTATTCGATGATCACCCCGCAGTCAAACTTCTGATAGATCCTGATTCCGGAGAGATCGTTGATGTAAATAAAGCGGCTTCTGAATACTATGGGTGGTCAAAGGAAGAATTGAAACGGATGAATATTAACCAGATAAATATTCTTACGCCTGAAGAAGTTAATATAGAAATGGAAAATGCCAGGACTTTTAAAAAGAATTACTTCGAATTCCGCCACCGGCTTAAAAACGGCTCCGTTAAAAATGTTCAGGTGTTTTCCGGCAAAGTTGAACTTAACGGAAAAGATTATTTGCATTCGATTGTCCACGATATCACTGAAGCCAAAAGAACAGAAGAGGCAGTAAAGGAAAGCGAGGAAAGATATAGATCATTCATTAACTCTACTTCTGACATGGTTTTTCTTAAAGATGACCAATTCAAACATTTAGTGGCAAACATTCCTCTTGCTGATTTCTACGGAAAAACTCCCGATGAAATTATCGGGAAAACTGATTTTGATTTAGCGCCGGAAGATGCTGCAACAAAATGCCGTCAATCCGATCTTAACGTCCTTCATTCCAATTCAATTATTGTTACAGAAGAAGTTATCGGGAACCGTTTTTTTGAAACTACAAAGTTTCCGGTTCCTCTCAGAAATAATAAAGTGGGTGTTGGCGGAATCATAAAAGAGATCACTGAACGAAAACGTACCGAAAAAGAACTGATAACTGCAAAAGAAAAGGCTGAATCAGCAAACAAACTAAAGGATGCTTTTATAGCCAACATATCCCACGAAATCAGAACCCCCTTAGCCGGGATACTTGGTATGACCAGTATAATCAAAGAAACATACCAAAGTAATATAAAGGAAGGAGATGAGGTGCTGTTTGAAGGAATAGATATTTCAAGCAACCGCATTATAAGAACAGTGGATATGATTTTGAACTATTCCCGTCTGCATGTAGGAGAATTCAACATAACACCGGCTAAAATAAATATTTCTCTCATCTGTACAAATCTTGTTAAAGAATTTCTTATTGAGGCTAAAAACAAATCACTTGATCTTTCATTCCAGAATAACTGCGGGGATACTCTTGTATTTGCAGACGAATATTCAATAAACATGGCTATTTCAAATTTAATTGATAACGCAATTAAATTTACCAATAAAGGGTCTGTCAATGTTATTCTTCATAAAGAAAAACATGATGATCTGATCCTCGATGTAAAAGATACTGGAATTGGAATCAACCAGGAATATTTGAATCATATATTCGAACCATATCTACAGGAAGACATGGGGTACGGAAGAGAGTATGAAGGGATAGGTCTCGGTCTTGCAATAGTTCAAAAAGTTTTCGATCTGAATAAATGTGTCATCAATGTGGAAAGTAAAAAAGACGAGGGGACAACATTTTCTATTAACTTCGGCAAAGGGGAACAACTCCTTGACAATAAATCTAAAACGGTGAAAACTGCCAATATTCTTCCTATGCCGAAAGGACTGCGGAAAGAGGTGGTGCTGTTAGTTGAAGATGATTTTATGAATCAGGTAACCATTAGAAAACTTATAGAAAATAGCTATAATGTCATAATTGCAGATTCTTCAGATGAAGCAATGGAGATATTAAAGAAAGAAAAAATTGATCTGATATTAATGGATATTTCAATCAAGGGGAGCAAAAACGGTTTGGAACTCACAAAAGAATTAAAAGCATCAAAAGAATTTTCCCATATTCCCATTATAGCAGTTACCGCGCATGCTTTTGCATCAGACAGGATAAATTCATTAGCTGCCGGCTGTGATAACTATTTATCCAAACCATTAACAAAAGAATCGCTTCTTAATATGATTGCGCTTTACGCTCATAAATAAATTGTTTTTATAATAAACTTAGGAAATTCAATGATTAAAAATCCTAAAACAAGCGAAGAACTTATTAAAGAGTTAACCGATTTGAAACTCGAAAACGAATCTATGAAAACTCGGTATGAACAATATATTACTAAGAGCAAGCGGGCAGAAGAAACATTGCGTGAAAATGAAGAAAGATATCGCTTGCTTTATGAGGTAAACTCCGATGGTATTATGATTGCCGATGTTGAAACAATGACTTTCAAGTTTGCAAATCCGGCTTTGTGCCGAATGTTCGGATACACAGAAGAGGAACTGAAAGCCATGAGTTTGGAGAATATTCATCCTGAGAATGACTTGCAGTGGATCATTGCCGAGTTCGAAAGCCAGGCTCGCGGAGAAAAGACTCTTGCAACCGAAATTCCGTGTCTTAGAAAAGATGGCAAAATATTTTACGCTGACATCAACGCATCCAACATAACGATTGATGGTAGACCGCACAGCGTGGGACTTTTCAGGAACGTTACCGACCGCAAGCAAGCCGAGTTAATTATTGAGAAGCAAAACGAACAATTGAGAGAACTCAACGCTACTAAGGATAAATTCTTCTCTATTATTGCGCATGATTTGAAATCCCCATTCCAGGGGTTTTTGGGCTTAACACAGGAAATAATTCAAAATGCAAGTAATATTTCTGTTAAGGATTTAACCAAAATAGGGGGCGCTATGTATCAATCAGCGGATAATTTGTTCAAATTGTTGCATAACCTGCTCGAATGGGCTATGATGCAAAGCGGCTCTGCAAGCATAGTGCTGAAAGATATTCTGCTTTCTGACATGATAGCCCAAAATGTAGAAGCGATAAAAGTAAGAAGTGAACTGAAGGGAATTTCAATAAATAATATTGTCAAAGACCAAATTCATGCCTATGCAGACGAAAGAATGGTAAACTCGGTTTTGCTTAATCTGTTATCAAATGCAGTTAAATTCACAAAGCAAAAAGGAACAATTACAATCAGTGCTAAGGAAATAGAAGACCAAATGATTGAAGTATCAATCAGGGATACTGGGATCGGAATGCCCAAAAGTATTATGGATAAACTCTTTATACTTGGCGAAAAAACAGGCAGAAAAGGAACAGATGGAGAATTAAGCACAGGTTTGGGCTTGATGTTGTGTAGAGAATTTATCGATAAAAATGGCGGAAAGATTTGGGTCAACAGCGAGGAAGGTAAAGGGAGCACATTTTATTTTACCCTTCCATCTCTTGAATAATGATACAAATAAAAAATTACTGATTGGGGACTCAAAAAATAATCTTGCTCTATTTGAATAGGCTGAAAGCAATTGTTTCTACTATATTTGATCTATAATTGCTTTTATTTTTGACTTAAACATAAAGATATCGGCTGTAATTATATCCCACACTATTTTGGTATCAATTCCAAAATATTCATGAATTAAAATATTTCTTAGACCGACTATTTCGCGCCATGGTATTTCTGAATAGAGCTTTTTAAAATCAGGAGTTATATGATTAGCGGCTTCACCTATAATTTCCAGCTGTTTTACACTTGCATATTGCATCATACTATTTGATTTGAATTCTTCATAATCATAATCTTTTATGTATGATTCAATTTCTAGAATAGCCTCATAAATATGTTGTAATCGTGGCTTATTACCTAAATTATCTCTCATATACTAAGATTTTATCCAAGTCAATAAATGGTTGAATATATTTAGAGATGCTATTACTCGAAATAAGATCTACTTTTCTTTCTAAAATATCTTCCAGCTCAAATTGTAATCTAACAAAACTTAGACCAATTGGTTGTGAATAATCCAATTCGATCAATATATCTACATCACTATTTTCATCTTCTTCATTTCGAGAAGCAGAGCCAAATAAAAATGCTTTTTTAACAGGTTTGTTTCTTAAGCAGTTAGCAATCTTTTGGGATAATTCCTTGCTCATAGTTATATTTTATTTCTTTCTTGTTACTTTTCATACCTTAATTTAAAACATACTAAAAAACGGCATAAAATGCTTCAAATAAATAAATCCATAAAACTTATAAACTATATTTTCCTGATTTTAACCAGTTTTCATCTCCTATATCTGATTTGAGGGTTATATCCACTGGAATATTATGAGAAAATACTATGAAAACCCCCCTCTTTTGATTTGCATTTTATTTTAAATACAAATATATTTGTGGCTCGTTTGTAATTCTGGGCGGACGCCGGAGTTGGAGAGCCGGGGCGGACTGTAAATCCGTTGGCTGACGCCTTTGGGGGTTCGAGTCCCTCGCCGCCCACGACTGAGTCTTCTTTTATGAATTCCAAACCAAACATAATTAAATACGTTCTTACTAAAAATGATTTTGATTTGCGGGAGTAACTCAGTTGGCTAGAGTCACAGCCTTCCAAGCTGTTGGTCGCGGGTTCGANNAGCTCAGTTGGTAGAGCACATCCTTGGTAAGGATGAGGTCACCGGTTCGATCCCGGTCGTCAGCTCAAAATAAAATAAAGTATATACTATGAGAGATATAATAACCCTTGAATGTACTGAGTGTAAAAGAAGAAATTACACCACTACTAAAAATAAAAGACTTCACGCCGGAAGAGTTGAATATAAAAAATACTGCCGGTGGGATAAAAAACTCACTATTCATAAAGAAACTAAATAAATTTTTCTTAGCTACGTCAGTGGCTCAATTGGTAGAGCAGCGGTCTCCAAAACCGCAGGTTGGGGGTTCGAGTCCCTCCTGACGTGCTAAATAAACAGATTTAAATATTATGAAAGATAAAATAATTGGCTTCGTCAATGACGTGGTTAAGGAAATGAAAAAAGTTACCTGGCCTACTCAAGCTGAACTTAAAGAATCTACTATGGTCGTTATAGTGGTTTGTTTAATTCTTGCTGCCTTTACCTATGTTGTCGATATGGCCGTCCAGGTCATCTTCAAAGGAATATTTTAGGCTGACTTGATGGAATTAAAATGGTATGTTGTTAGAACTTTTTCCGGACACGAAAGTAAGGTAAAAAGCTTTCTCGATTCTGAAATGGCGGATAATGAAAAACTCAGCGCTAAAATTCAGTCTGTCCTCGTGCCTATGGAAAAAGTCTTTGAGGTTAAAGACGGTAAGAAAAAAAGCAAAACTAAAAATTTCTTCCCCGGCTATATCCTCGTTCAGGCTGATCTGGATAACCAGGTTAAGGAGTTTATTCTAAGTACTCCCTCTGTTATGGGCTTCCTGGGAGCTAAAAATAACCCTAACCCGCTCCAACCGGAAGAAGTTAAAAGAATTGTTGGCAGACTTACTCAGGATGAAAATAGCGAAAGAAGTGAAACTATCTTCAGATTTGGAGATATAGTTAAAATTTGTGACGGACCCTTCAATAATTTCACCGGTACTATTCAGGAAGTTAATGAAGAAAAAATGAAAATTAAAGTAATGGTCTCAATTTTCGGTAGAAAAACTCCGGTTGAGATCGATTTTGTTCAAGCAGAATTAGAAAAATAAGTACTTAATCGGATAGGTATCAATTATGGCTAAAAAAATAACAGGATACGTAAAACTTCAAATTCCTGCCGGAAAAGCTAATCCTTCTCCTCCCGTGGGTCCCGCCCTCGGTCAGAAAGGTGTAAATATTATGGAGTTCTGTAAGCAGTTTAATGCTAGAACTAATGATAAGGACGGAATTATAACCCCTGTAATGATCACAGTTTATTCTGATAAATCATTTACCTTTGTTATAAAAACTCCTCCCGCAGCNNGATTTGAATGCTTTTGATATCGACCATGCTATGAGTATGATCGCTGGCACTGCAAGAAGTATGGGTATTACAGTTGAAGACTAATCATTCTAAAATTTGATGGTGTGATAATGCAAAAATCTAAAAGAAATGAAGCTATAAGTAAATCTGTTGATCTGAAGAAGGAGTATTCCTTACAGGATGCAATCGATACTATTAAAAAGAATTCAAAAGTAAAGTTTGTTGAAACTCTTGATTGTGCTATTAGGTTGGGCGTCGATCCTCGACATGCCGATCAGATGATAAGAGGAACTGTTTCTTTACCCAATGGGACTGGTAAACAGGTTAGAGTTCTCGTGGTTTGTAAAGGCGCTAAAGCACAGGAGGCTCTTGATGCTGGTGCTGATTATGCCGGATTTGAAGAATATCTTGAAAAAATTAAAAGCGGCTGGGCTGATGTTGACGTTATCGTCGCTTCTCCCGATACTATGGCCGATTTAGGAAAACTCGGTAAGATTCTGGGACCTAAAGGCTTAATGCCTAATCCCAAAAGCGGTACCGTCACTATGGATGTGGCTAAAGCAGTTAAAGAAGTTAANNATTAAGATGAAACCTGCTTCTGCTAAAGGCGTATATGTTAAAAGTGTATTCCTTTCCAGTACTATGGGTCCTGGCTTAAAAATCACTCGTGATGAAGTTGCCCATTAATTGTTTTTCTATATAAAAGAAATTACGCACTCAATAATAAATGCTTCTAACCAACTCGATTAAATAATCAGGTATGGGAAAAAAATGAATAAAAATGAAAAAGCAGAGATCATCTCCGAAGTTAAGGAAATGATTGAAAATGCATCTGCTGTTTATCTAACTGACTTTAGCAAAATCAATGTTGCAGATATTAGTAATATCCGCAATGAATTCCGAAAGGAAGGCGTTACCTATAAAGTTATTAAAAATACTTTGTTCGAACGCGCTATGAATGATGCCGGTAAGTTTGATAAACTAACAGAGCACCTCGTAGGTATGACTGGTTTTGCGTTCGCTTCTGCTAACCCGGTTGCACCTGCTAAAATTATCAAAACCTATTTTGATAAGAATAAAAAATTGTCGTTAAAAGCCGCTTATATCGAAGGCCAGTATTACGACGGAAATCAACTCAATTTATTGGCAACTCTTCCTTCTAAGGGTGAAATTGTCTCCGGTATATTGGGTAGTATAAATGCACCGGCTTCTGGTATTGTTGGTGTACTCAATGCTGTGATAAGAGACCTCGTCAGCGTTATTGATGAGATTTCCAAAAAACAAGCAGCTTAATATTTAGAATTTTAATTTAATATAGATTAGGAGAAAAAAAATGTCAGAAAAAATTTCTGAAATTGTAGAAAAGATTAAAGGTCTAACCCTCGTTGAAGCTTCTGAATTAAAGAAAGCTTTGGAAACTGAATTTGGAGTTTCTGCTTCCGCACCTGTTATGATGGGTGCTGCTGCGCCTGTTGCCGCTGCTGCTGTTGAAGAAAAAACAGAGTTCGACGTTATACTTTTAACAACCGGCGATAAGAAAATTAACGTTATTAAGGTTGTTAGAGCTCATACAGGTTTAGGCCTCAAAGAAGCTAAAGATCTTGTAGATTCTGCGCCTAAAGCGGTTAAAGAAGCTGTTTCTAAAGATGAAGCTGAAAAACTCAAAAAAGAGTTTGAAGAAGCTGGCGCTACTGTAGAATTAAAGTAATTACTAGATACAATTCCTCATCATTAGTAGTTTTTTGGAAAAGTGGTAAGCGGAGTAATCCGTCTTATCGCTTTTTATGTTTATTTGATACCATGAATATGTGTTTTGAAAGTAACAGATTTGAAAATTAATTGGAGGTTTTAAATTGAATAACAATAGTAGGATTTCCTTTGGCAAAATTCCCTCTGTAATTGAGATACCCGACCTCTTGGGTATACAGACAGCTTCCTTTGAAGAATTTGTCCAGCGTAATGTACATCCTTCTAAAAGGGAAAATAAAGGTCTCCAGGCTGTTTTTACCGCTAACTTCCCCATCTTCGATAATAAAGAAAATTATCGCTTAGACTTTATTGAATATTATATTGAAAAACCAAGGTACTCTGTTCTCGAATGCCTTGAAAGAGGTCTTACCTTTGCAGCCCCTCTTAAAGGTAAACTCCGTTTATCAACTAAAGATCATGAAACTGAAGAGTTTGTTAACAGTGTTGAACAAGAAGTCTATTTAGGGAACCTTCCCTTTATGACAGAAAAGGGAACGTTTATTATAAATGGCGCTGAAAGAGTAATCGTCTCTCAGCTTCATCGTTCGCCCGGTGTTGCATTCTCTCAAACTATCCATCCTAACGGTACCCCTATTTATTCCGCAAGAATAATTCCCCTAAGAGGAAGTTGGGTTGAGTTTGCTACCGATATCAACTATGTAATGTATGTCTATATAGATAGAAGAAAAAAATTCCCCGCTACTACATTATTGCGTGCTTTGGGTTATGCACTTGATGAAGAAATATTAAACTTGTTCAATCTTATTGAAGAAGTTGATGTTAAAAAAGTAAAAATAGATACGTATGCCGGAAGAACTATCGCAAGTGATGTTTTTGATATGTCTACAGGCGAAATCTTCCTTACTAAAGATAGCATCTTAACCGAAGAGGATATTGAAAGATTAAAAGAATCCGATGTCGATTCCTTAAAGTTTATTAATTCGAATACTTCCCCCGATCAGGATCTCATTGTTAATACTATTCGCAAGGATACTGCACATTCAAGAGAGGATGCATTATTTGCAATCTACCGCCAGCTTCGTTCTGGTGAGGCTCCTGATGTTGAAGCCGCTCAGACTTTAATAGATAAGTTATTCTTTAATGAAAAAAGATATGATCTTGGCGAAGTCGGTCGTCATAGAATGAATGATAAATTAAAAGTTAATGTTGCCGAAACTGTTACTGTTCTTAGTATAGATGATATTATCGCAATTATGAAATATATCATCAAGCTTAGATTAGGAAATGAAACTGTCGATGATATCGATCATCTGGGCAATAGAAGAGTTAGAACTGTCGGTGAACAGTTAGGTCAGCAGTTCAATATCGGCATGGCGCGTATGGCTCGAACCATAAAAGAAAGAATGAATATGCGCGATTCTGAAAACTTTACTCCACAGGATTTGGTTAATGCCAGAACTATTAGCAGCGTTATTAACGCATTCTTTGGAACTAACCAGTTATCACAATTTATGGATCAGACCAATCCTTTAGCCGAAATGACCCATAAGAGAAGAATGTCTGCTTTAGGACCTGG
>PLLW01000088.1:0-11015 GCA_003141435.1 Ignavibacteriales bacterium | reverse complement strand
CTTACTGCAGAACAGGAAGATTATTTTACTATTGCTCAGGCTAATGCACCTATAACTGCCAATAATAGATTTCAAACCGAAAGGGTCAAATCTAGATATAAAGGTGAATTTCCGATTGCTCTTCCTGAAAATATTCAATATATGGATGTTGCACCAGCGCAAATAGTAAGTGCCGCTGCTGCATTAATTCCTTTCCTTGAACATGATGATGCAAACAGAGCTTTAATGGGTTCTAACATGCAGCGTCAGGCAGTTCCTCTTCTTCGTCCGGAAGCACCCATTGTTGGTACCGGTATGGAAAAGAAAATTGCTTCTGATTCCCGTTCGGTTATTCTTGCTGAAGATGAAGGACTGGTTGAATATGTCGATGCTGACCAGATTATCGTAAAATATGATATAAACCCGAATAGTATTGAAGCCTTAACCAGCTTTAATGATTCGCGTAGAATGACATATAAGCTTACAAAGTTCAGCGGTACAAACCAGGAAACCTGTGTTAACCAGCGCCCTATTGTTGAACAGGGAATACGTGTAGTCAAGGGCGATGTTTTAGCTGATGGTACTGCCACCGATCAGGGTGAGCTTGCTCTGGGAAGAAATGTTCTTGTTGCATTTATGCCTTGGCGCGGTTATAATTTCGAAGATGCTATTATTATTAGTGAAAAAGTTGTTAGCGAAGATGTTTATACTTCAATTCATATTGAGGAATTCGAATTACAGGTTAGGGAAACTAAACGCGGGGAAGAAGAACTTACTCGTGAAATTCCTAACGTAAGCGAGGAAGCAGTTAAGAATCTGGATGAGAATGGAATTATCAGGGAAGGTGCTGAAGTTAAAGAAGGTGATATCTTAATTGGTAAAATTACTCCTAAAGGTGAAACAGACCCGACTCCTGAGGAAAAACTGCTTAGAGCTATCTTCGGAGATAAGGCTGGAGATGTAAAAGATGCTTCTCTGAAAGCTCCTCCGGGATTAAAAGGCACTGTCATTAAAACAAGATTGTTCAGTAGAAAGAAAAGAGATGGGGATTCTAAGAAATCTGAAAAGAAAATGCTCGATGCTCTCGAACATCAGCATAAACTTAATATCCAGGCTCACTATACAAGAATGGTTGAAAAATTAACAAAACTTACCGAAGGACATACTATTACTGGCATCCGTGACCTTGACGGCAGTATCGTTCTTAGAAGTGGCGTTACTCTTAAAGATATTACATTTTCTTCTATGGAAGATGTGACCAAACTTGATTATACCCTTGATTGGTTTGAAGCTAAAAAATTAAATACCCATATCAGATCATTATATAAAAATTATTTCGATGTCCTCTCCGATTATGAAGAAGACTTCAAAAGAGAAAAAATAAAGATTACCAGCGGCGATGAATTGCCTCCTGGTATCGTACAGCTTGCTAAAGTTTATGTTGCTAAAAAACGTAAGCTTTCTGTTGGTGATAAAATGGCCGGACGTCATGGTAACAAAGGTGTCGTTGCTAAAATCGTCCCCATTGAAGATATGCCATGTCTCCCCAACGGTCTTCCCGTCGATATTGTATTGAATCCTTTGGGAGTTCCTTCCCGTATGAACCTCGGTCAGCTCTATGAAACAGCTCTGGGCTGGGCAGGAAAATTATTGGGATTGAAGTTCGCTACCCCCATTTTTGATGGCGCTAAAATGGAAGATGTCGATGAATGGCTTGTAAAAGCTGGGCTTGAAATGGGAAGCAAGACTGACTTGTATGATGGTAGGTCTGGTGAGAAATTCCATCAGAAAGTTACTTGCGGTTATATATATATGCTCAAACTAGCCCACTTGGTTGATGATAAGATACATGCAAGGTCTATTGGACCATATTCCTTAATCACTCAGCAGCCTTTAGGTGGTAAAGCTCAGTTCGGTGGGCAAAGATTTGGTGAAATGGAAGTCTGGGCTCTTGAAGGTTACGGCGCTTCACATATCCTTCAGGAAATTCTGACTGTTAAAAGTGATGATGTTGCCGGTAGGGCAAAAGCATACGAATCAATTGTTAAAGGTGAAAACTTGCAGGAACCTAATATTCCTGAATCGTTCAATGTGTTAATTAAAGAGCTCCAGGGATTAGGCTTGGATATGAAAGTTAATTAATCATTTGAACAATTTTCGATAAGAAAATAGGAGTTAAAATTATGCCATACAGAGTTCAAGAAAATGCGATGCGTGATATTTCAAGTATCACTATTAGTTTAGCTAGTCCAGATGATATTTTGTCAAGATCATATGGTGAGGTTACAAAACCGGAGACTATTAACTATCGTTCCTTCCGCCCGGAAAAAGATGGTCTCTTTTGTGAAAAAATATTCGGTCCTACACGCGATTGGGAATGTTTCTGCGGTAAATATAAAAGAATAAGATACAAAGGTATCATATGTGACCGTTGCGGTGTTGAAGTTACTCAGAAAAGTGTCCGTCGTGAAAGAATGGGTCATATTGGTTTAGCCGTTCCTGTTGTTCATATATGGTTCTTCAGAGCACAACCTTCCAAAATAGGAAATATTATTGGCTTAAGTCTGAAAGAATTAGAAAAAGTTATCTATTATGAATCTTATGTTGTTATAAATCCCGGTCCTACAGGATTAAGTAGATTAGATCTTATTTCTGAAGATCAGTATTTTGAAGTCCTTAACTCCCTCCCCGTCGGTAATGAAAAATTAGCGGAAGATGATCCTAAGAAATTCGTTGCCAAAATAGGCGGTGATGCTGTAAAAAATATATTAAAACATACTGAAGTTGAAAAGCTTTCTAAAGAACTTAGAGACCAGCTTAAAGAAGAGACTTCTCAGCAGAAAAAAACTGATCTCCTTAAAAGATTGAGAGTCCTCGAAGCTTTTAAGGAAAAAGAGGGCAAAGTCCCTAATAAACCTGAATGGATGGTTTTAAGTTATATTCCCGTAATCCCTCCTGAACTTCGTCCTCTTGTTCCCTTGGAAGGGGGGCGGTTCGCTACTTCAGATCTTAACGATCTGTATAGAAGAGTTATTATTAGAAATAACCGTCTTAAAAGATTAATTGATATTAAAGCTCCTGAAGTAATCTTGCGTAATGAAAAAAGAATGCTGCAGGAATCTGTCGATGCCCTTTTTGATAACTCAAGAAGAGGAAGCGCAGTAAGAAGTGATAACAATAGACCTTTGAAATCCTTGAGTGATATGCTCAAAGGAAAACAAGGTCGTTTCCGCCAAAACCTTTTAGGCAAAAGAGTAGATTATTCCGGTAGGTCAGTTATTGTTGTAGGCCCTGAATTGAAATTACATCAGTGCGGACTTCCAAAAGATATGGCTGTCGAATTATTCAAACCTTTCATAATCAGGAAATTAATTGAAAGGGGACATAATAAGACTGTTAAAAGTGCTAGGAAAGTTGTCGATAGGAAAGATCCTATAATCTGGGATATTCTTGCAAGGATTATTGAAGGACATCCTGTTCTGCTTAACCGCGCTCCGACTCTTCATAGACTTGGTATTCAGGCATTCCAGCCCGTTCTTATTGACGGCAGAGCTATCCAGCTTCACCCGATGGTTTGTACTGCCTTCAATGCAGATTTCGATGGTGACCAGATGGCTGTTCACGTTCCTCTTTCGTATGAAGCACAGCTTGAAGCTTCTATGCTTATGCTTAGTAGTCATAATATCCTTTCTCCTCAAAATGGTGGACCTATTGTTGTCCCTACTCAGGATATAGTTTTGGGTTGCTATTATCTGACAAAACTTAAAGAGGGAGATCTCGGAGAAGGAATGATGTTTGGTTCTGCCGAAGAGACTATCATTGCATACAACAACGGTGTAGTCGGTCTTCATGCAAAAATAAAAGTTCGTATCGATAAAGAGATGATCGAAACTACTACCGGTAGAATTATTTTTAATCAAATAGTTCCTAAAGAAATGGGTTACTTTAATCAACTTCTTATTAAAAAAACCTTTGGCGGATTTATTGGTCAGATGTTTATGAAGCTTGGCAATAAGGTTACTGCAAGATTTCTTGATGACTTGAAAGATACTGGGTTTAAATTCTCAACTGCTGGTGGTTTGTCTGTTAGCTATGCTGATATGATTGTTCCTGAAGAAAAAGAAGCTCTGATAAGTAAGGCTAATAAAAAAGTTGAAGCTATTCTTAACGAACATGAACAGGGCGTTATTACTGACGCTGAAAGATATAATAAAATTATTGACGTTTGGACCCATACCACTAATGACGTCGCTCGTGCTTTGATGGATAAAATTAGAATTGCTGATAATGGTTTTAATTCACTCCATATGATGGTCGATTCTGGAGCTAGAGGTTCACAGGAACAGGTTAGGCAGCTCGCAGGAATGAGAGGTCTTATGATGAAACCTCAAAAAACATTGTCTGGTCAGGCCGGTGAAATTATCGAGAATCCGATTGTTGCTAACTTTAAAGAAGGACTCTCAGTTCTTGAATATTTTATCTCTACTCACGGCGCAAGAAAAGGTTTGGCTGATACCGCTCTTAAAACTGCCGATGCTGGATACCTTACTAGAAGGTTAGTCGACGTTTCCCAGGATGTTATCATCAGTGAAATTGACTGCGGTACTATTCTTGGAATTGAAATAACTGCACTCAAAGACGTTGAACAGGAAAGAGAACCTCTCGGTGAAAGAATAACAGGACGCGTTGCTCAGGAGGATGTTTATAATCCAAGGACTGACGAATTGATTATTCCTGCTGGTGATATGATCACTGAAGAAATTGCCGAAAGGATCGAAGATGCTAATATTGAATCTGTCTATATTAGAACGGTTCTTACTTGTGAATCAAAACGCGGTGTATGTGCTAAATGTTATGGAAGAAATCTTACTAATGGCAAACTTGTGGAAATCGGTGAAGCAGTAGGTATTATTGCCGCGCAATCAATCGGTGAACCTGGTACTCAGCTTACATTGAGAACCTTCCATTTGGGTGGTACTTCATCAAGAATTGCTTCTCAATCTCAGGTTGAAACAAATATTGATGGAATTGTCCAGTTTGACCGCGTTGCTTATGTCGAAAGAACTGATTTTATAGGCAATATTAAGGTGGTAACAGGACGACGTGGCTCAATTGGACTTTATGACGAAAATAATCGTCAGATTAAGAAATATGATGTTCCTTATGGTGCCGAAATTGTTGTAAATGAAGGACAGTTTGTTAAAAAACGTACCCCTCTCTATAATCATGATCCATACAATTCTGTAATTTTATCGGATATTCCCGGAACAGTTAAATTTATCGACTTAATCGATGGCGTGACTTTGCAGCAGGTTACTGATGAGCAGACTGGACACGTTCAGAAAGTTGTTATCGAATCTAAAGATAAAAACCTGACTCCAAGTATTTCAATTGAATCATCTAATAAAGAAAAGAAATCATTCAATCTTCCAACTAGATCCTATTTATCAGTCGAAGAAGGTGAAAAGATTGGCGCAGGTACCATTCTGGCGAAAATCTCGAAACAAACTACTAAAAGTCGTGATATTACCGGTGGTCTTCCACGGGTTACTGAACTTTTTGAGGCAAGAAGTCCTCAGGAATCCTCTATAGTTTCCGAAATTGAAGGTATGGTTAAATTTGGCGCTAGGAAAAAAGGTTCAAGAGAAATCATGATTGTGGCTCCTGATAAATCAGATGAAAAGAAGTATAATGTTCCTCTTGGAAAACATATTCTGGTTCAGGAAAGTGATGAAATCCCTGCCGGTGAAAAAATAACGGATGGTCCAATCAATCCTCACGATATCCTTAAAATTAAGGGTACTAGTGCGGTTCAGGAATATCTTGTTAATGAAATTCAGGATGTTTACAGGCTTCAGGGTGTTAAAATAAATGATAAACACATTGAAGTTATTGTTCGTCAGATGTTGCAGAAAATTAAAATTGTTTCCCCTGGAGATTCAAGGTTCCTTGAGGAAGATATCGTCGATAGAAATGAATTTATTGAAGAAAATAATAAGGTCATATCTATGGTCTTTGTTGAAGATAAAGGTGATTCAAGACTCAAGGATGGCCAATTAATTTCAAAGACGAAATTAAAAGAAATTAATGCCGATATTAAGAAAAAAGAGAAAAAAGTGGTCAAAGTTCGGGATGCTGAACCGGCTACTTTCGAACATGTTCTTTTGGGCATTACTTCTGCAGCCCTATCTACTGAAAGCTTTATCTCAGCTGCCTCTTTCCAGGAAACTACTAAAGTCCTTGCTAATGCAGCCACTGAAGCCAAAGTCGATCACTTGCTCGGTCTAAAAGAAAATGTCGTTATGGGACATTTAATTCCTGCCGGCACTGGTCTGAAGAAATACAAAAACATCATTCTTAAGACCGAAAAAGTTGTGGTGGAAAGCAACGAAGAAGTTCAAGCTCAGGCTTGATTTCTGAATATTATTTATAATAATCCGACTTTTTTATAAAAAGCCGGATTATTCGTCTTAAATAAGCAATTTATTTTCTAGATTGCTTGACAAGATTTGGCGCAAGGCCTATATTAGGAGTCTATTTTTTTTTGATTTTGATAAGATTTTTAGGAGTTATTAGTGCCCACAATAAATCAGTTAATTAGAAAAGGTCGTGTACAGATACTGGCCAAAAATAAGGCTCCGGCGCTTGATGCATGTCCTCAGAAAAGAGGTGTGTGCACAAGAGTGTATACTACAACACCAAAAAAGCCTAATTCTGCTTTAAGAAAAGTTGCAAGAGTTAGATTAACAAATAGTATGGAGGTTACTGCTTATATCCCGGGCGAAGGGCACAATTTACAGGAACATTCAATCGTCTTGATAAGAGGCGGAAGAGTTAAGGATCTGCCCGGTGTCCGTTATCATATCATCAGAGGTACTTTAGATACCAGTGGTGTTGAAGATAGAAAAAAAAGCAGATCTAAATATGGTACGAAAAAACCAAAAGCGAAATAAATTATGAGAAAGAAAAGAGCGGAAAAAAGATTTCTGAAACCTGATCCTAAGTTTAATGACGTTATGGTCGGTAGATTTATTAATTCTATTATGTACGATGGTAAAAAATCAGTAGCCAGGTACGTCGTTTATAAGGCACTTGATATTATTGAAGAAAGAACTAAAAAACCGGGACTCGAAATATTCAAAAAAGCTTTAAATAATGCAGCTCCTTTAATTGAAGTTAGAAGTAGAAGAGTAGGTGGAGCTACTTATCAGGTTCCTACTGAAGTAAGACCCGAAAGAAGAACTGCTCTTGCTATGAGATGGCTGAAAACATATGCTCGTTCAAGAAATGAAAAATCGATGTCTTCAAAATTAGCCTCAGAATTAATCTCTGCTTCAAACAATGAAGGCTCTGCAGTAAAGAAAAAAGAAGATACACATAAAATGGCTGAAGCAAATAAAGCATTTGCTCACTTTAAATGGTAATGATACGATTTGAAAATTATATTGAATTTAAGATAAGGTTAAGAAGAAACGAATGGCTTTAAGATTTCCAATAGATAAGGTAAGAAATATCGGTATTATGGCGCATATCGATGCTGGTAAAACTACCACTACCGAGCGCATTTTATTTTATACCGGTAAGTTGCACAGGATTGGTGAAGTCCATGATGGTGCTGCAACAATGGATTGGATGGAGCAGGAAAAGGAACGTGGAATTACTATTACAAGTGCTGCTACTACTTGTTTCTGGAATGATCATCAGATAAATATTATTGATACTCCCGGACATGTTGATTTTACCGTTGAAGTTGAAAGATCCCTCAGGGTTTTGGATGGTGCGGTTGCATTATTCTGTGCCGTTGGAGGGGTTGAACCTCAATCTGAAACTGTCTGGAGACAAGCAGATAAATATTCAGTCCCAAGAATAGCGTTTATTAATAAAATGGATAGAACAGGTGCTGATTTTTATGCCGCTGTTCAAATGATGAAAGACCGCCTGGCTGCTAATGCGATTCCGATAAATCTTCCGATTGGTGAAGGAGATATGTTCGCTGGAGTTATCGATCTGATAACCTTTAAAGCAAGAATGTATCATGAGGAATCATTTGGCGCAACTTTTGATGAAATGGAAATTCCTCATGATCTGCTGGCAGTAGCTAACAAGTTCAGAACTGAAATGCTTGATGCTGTTTCTGATGTGGACGATACTCTTCTTGAAAAATATCTTGAAGGTAAAGAAATCAGTGAAGCTGAAATAAAAAGAGTTTTGAGACAGGCTACAATTGAAGCAAAAATAATTCCTGTTTTGTGCGGTTCTGCTTTCAAGAATAAAGGCGTACAACAACTGCTTGATTCTGTTGTTGATTTACTTCCTTCTCCTCTTGATGCTAAAGAAATTGAAGCCCATCATATCGGAATAAATGATAAAGTTAAAAGAGTTGTAAGCGCAGATGAAAAATTTACTGCTCTTGCTTTTAAAATTATGACTGATCCGTTTGTAGGAAAACTGACATTTTTCAGGGTTTATGCAGGTACTTTGAAAGCGGGATCATATGTTTTGAACTCTGTTAGTAATAAGAAAGAAAGAATAAGCAGGCTGTTACAGATGCATGCGAATCACCGTGAAGAAGTTGATGAAGTAAGGGCAGGTGATATTGCGGCTGCCGTAGGTCTTAAATTTACGAAAACCGGTGATACACTCTGTTCTGAACACGATCCGGTAGTTATGGAAAAAATTATATTTCCTGAACCGGTTATCCAAATTGCAATTGAACCAAAAACAAAAGCTGATCAGGATAAATTATCTGAATCATTGGTTAAATTGGCTGATGAAGATCCTACTTTCAGAATTAAAGTCGACGAGGAAACTGGTCAGACTCTTATAAGCGGAATGGGTGAACTTCACCTCGAAATTCTTGTTGATAGGATGAAAAGAGAATTTAAAGTTGAAGCAAATGTTGGAAAACCTCAGGTTGCTTATAGAGAAACAATTACTCAGAAAGTAAACGCAGAAGGAAAATTCGTCAAACAATCTGGCGGACGTGGTAAATTTGGACATGTATATGTTGAATTTAGTCCAAATGAACCTGGAAAAGGATATGAATTTATTAATGCTATCGTTGGGGGTGTGGTTCCTAAAGAATATATCCCTGCGGTTTCAGCAGGAATTCAGGAGTCGATGAGAAATGGAGTTATTGCTGGTTTTCCGGTTGTAGATATCAAAGCTAAAATTTATGATGGTTCATATCATGATGTCGATTCTGATGAAATTTCTTTTAAAGTTGCCGGCTCAATGGCTTTCAAGGAAGGTGCTAGGAAGGCTAAACCGATCCTTCTTGAACCGATAATGGATGTCGAAGTTGTTACTCCTGAAGAATATTTGGGAGATGTAATGGGCGATTTGAACTCTCGCAGAGGAAAGATAGAAGGTTTTAATGCTAGAAAAGATGCTCAGGTTATAAAAGCGACTGTTCCCCTTTCGGAAATGTTTGGTTATGCAACAGTGTTAAGATCAATGACTCAGGGTCGCGCTATTTATTCGATGCAATTCGCACATTATTCCGAGGTTCCTAAGAGTGTGGCAGAAGAAATTGCAGAAAAAACTTTAGGTAAAAAATCAATTTCCGCATAAAAACAAAAATAAAAAAATTAATTAAATCGAAGGAGTTTTAGATGGCGAAAGAAAAATTTGATAGGAGTAAACCCCACGTTAACGTAGGGACAATTGGTCACGTAGATCATGGTAAAACTACACTGACAGCTGCCATCACTATGGCTCTCGCCAGAAAGGGCTTATCACAAATTAGAACATTTGATTCCATTGATAATGCTCCTGAAGAAAGAGAAAGAGGTATTACGATTGCAACGGCTCACGTTGAATATTCAACTGCTAAAAGACATTATGCCCATGTAGACTGCCCTGGACACGCTGATTATATAAAGAATATGATTACCGGTGCTGCCCAAATGGATGGAGCTATTCTTGTTGTCGCTGCAACTGATGGTCCAATGCCGCAAACCAGAGAGCATATCCTTCTTGCTCGTCAGGTTGGCGTTCCTAAGATTGTAGTTTTTCTGAATAAAATTGATATGGTTGACGATCCGGAATTAATTGAGCTAGTTGAAGAAGAATTAAGAGATCTGTTGAAGTATTATGAGTTTCCTGGCGATGAAATTCCGATTATAAAGGGTTCTGCTTTACGGGCTCTTGAAGCAGGCGCAAGCAATGCGGAAACGACCGATGAAAGATATAACTGTATTTGGGAACTTATGGATGCAGTAGATAATTATATTCCTCTTCCAAATAGAGATTCTGCTAAACCATTCTTGATGCCGGTTGAAGACGTTTTTTCAATTACAGGTCGCGGAACAGTTGCTACCGGAAGAGTTGAAAGAGGACAGGTTAAAATTCAGGAAGAAGTTGAACTGATTGGTTTAGGCTTGCATAAGAAAACTGTCGTAACTGGTATTGAAATGTTCCGAAAAGAATTAGATGCAGCTATGGCTGGTGATAATGCCGGAATATTATTAAGAGGTATTGACAAGAATGAAATTGAAAGAGGTATGGTTCTGGCTAAAACCGGTTCTATTACCCCCCATAAGAAATTTGAAGGAAAAGTTTATATCCTTTCAAAAGAAGAAGGTGGACGTCATACTCCTTTCTTTAACGGATATAGACCTCAGTTCTATTTTAGAACAACAGATGTTACGGGTGTAGCAACTCTTCCTGCTGGAACTGAAATGGTTATGCCAGGTGATAATATCAATCTATCAATAGAATTGATTACAACTATTGCTATGGAAGAAGGACTTCGTTTTGCTATCCGTGAGGGAGGCAGAACTGTTGGTGCTGGATTAGTAACTAAAATTATAGAATAAAAGTTAATTCTGACCTTTAAGGGAGTTATCAACTCCCTTTTTGTNNGTTGATAAAAAATCAAGAGAGCAGTTTGAAACCAGAGCACATAAAAGAATTATTGATATTCATAATTCAAATAATAAAACCATCGACTCTTTAAGTAAGTTAGATATTCCGGCAGGAGTTGATATTGAGATTAAGCTTTAATGAATTTGGGAGTTAAGATGTCTGGTATT
>PLLW01000067.1 GCA_003141435.1 Ignavibacteriales bacterium | reverse complement strand
AATTGAGGTACTTCCTTAAAAGAAACTAAATAATCCTGACTCCCCATTTCCATTTTATTATACTGTTCTCTTAGTTGTTCCAATTTGCTTCTTAAGGCAATCAGAGTCCGGTTATCTTCTTTTAAATTTGACTGCACCATTCCTAATTCTATTTCAGTAGTGGCAATTTCCGCTTTAATTTTTGCCGCAGCATCAATTGCTGCTTTAACCTGTTCCGGTAAAGAAAATGTTTTGTTCGACTTCTGAAACGACATTAAACTTGTTTCCACTGAATCCAGCAAGCCCTTTGTGATAATAATCTGCCCCTCGATATATTCTCTCGCCTGTTTAGCTTTTGAAGTTAATTTATTTCTATTAATGATGTCGAGAGCTTCAATAAATGAATTTGAAAGATCAGCAGAAAGCTTTCTTACAAACTTCCGATCATCAGAAAATATAGGGAAAAGATGAGTAGAAACAGTTACATCTAACTTTATTATACCTTCCTTGGATATTTCAATATTTAAATTGTTATCTAATTTTTTTACCGC
This sequence comes from Ignavibacteriales bacterium, assembly GCA_003141435.1. Classification (GTDB taxonomy): domain Bacteria; phylum Bacteroidota; class Ignavibacteria; order Ignavibacteriales; family Ignavibacteriaceae; genus Fen-1301. The sequence continues at coordinate 2,729 of PLLW01000067.1, read as the reverse complement.
CTCATACATATCATCTGCATTATAGAAAGCAATCAGGTTATGCTTTTTAATAACATATTCAGCCGCGGTTCTGCTTTTTAATATTTCTGCAAATAACTGCGAATTACCTCCGGTCATTCCGCCGGTTATTAAATTAGATATATCACCATTCCCACCTAATAAACTGCTTAATCCACCAATCTGTGAATTTTTTTCGGGAGGTAGGACTGTTACAGACGCTTCATAACTTATCGGATAGACAAAGAAAAGAATTAAAAAAATTAGGACAATCGATAATCCTGTTATCTTAATAATTATATTCTTGTGGAATAAAATTGTATTTAATATCTGATGATAATTCAAAATATTATTTCCTTGTTGCAATAATAATAGCAACTGACGCAGCCACTACGGCAGCAAGCTGACCTATTATGGTTAATGATGTAGTAAACACATCCCAGAATTTGGGGGGCTGTGGTTTTTCCGGAACCCAAATAGCATCCCCCGGCTTAAGTGTATCTGATTCATCAGCATCCACCCACTCTCCCGTGTTGGATCTGATTATCCTTACATCCCCTTTCTTGGCGCGCCATCCAAATCCGCCTGCAAGATCAATATAGTCCCGATAGTTCAATCCTGACTCATATATGATATTCCCGGCATTTACCACCTGACCAAGCATAATAATATAATTTTTTGCCTCCGGTATTGATATAATATCCCCCCTTTTTAATACTACATTTTCCGACATATCATTCAATTTGAATAATCTATAGAAATCTACAGTTACCCTTCCCATTCTCTGTCTTGATTTCGCCTTGAGATAATCATATTCATCATCCGACATATCAACACGCGGAATTAACTTTAATCTTTCAAATTCAGGATCAGTTTCAACGGTTCCCAATGTACGTGTAAGCCATGCTTCCGTTAATGAAGCTTCTTTTCGGAATCCACCGGCTTCATTAATTATATCAACCAACGTGGTTTTATCTTCAATAATTTTATAAAACCCGGGATACATTACATAACCATTTATCGAAACATATCTGTCAATATAATATTCAGGAATTTCTCTTACCACAATATGGTCTTGTTTTGCTAAGATTACACTCCCTTTCTGTAACTCGTCATATGAATAATACCGGCTCACCTGACTTTTACCATCAGCTTTAAAACTTATTATTTCAATTGTATCTTTTCTTGCCATATTCAACAATCCGCCTGCCAGATCCATCAGTTCAGCTACAGATTCATTCTCCTTATATTCATAAGATCCGGGGTACTTTACAAGTCCGCTTATAGACACAAGACGATCAACTTTATCAATTATTATTATATCTCCTTCATTTAACATCGGATTACTTTTCCGGTCGCCAAAACGTAAAAACTTTATAAGGTCATAAGTGCCGGCGACACTATCTTTACTGATTATCTTTATGTTCCTGTAATTTGATGTGGAATTGAGACCTGAAGAGTTCGCCACCAGATCCATTAATCTGGCATTCCCGGGGAGAATATATGATGAAGGTTTCTTTACATCACCCAGCATATTTACTTTTATCTTTCTAAAATCAACAAGGGAAATAAATATTTCTACATTCTTGTAATATTTATTTATTGCACCGATTATTTTCTCTTTGCCGGATTTTAATGTTGTTTTCCTCAGATCAATACCTCCGACCTTGGGAATGTATAAAAATCCTTCCTGATTTATAGTTACATTTAAAGCTATTTCTTCAATTCCACCGATGCTAATAAATAATTTATCCCCGGGACCCACAATATATTCCTCAGGATTAATGTTTCCTTCAGTTGCAGTTAATGAACTATTAAAATTATAAATAGAATCGGATAAATTGGCGATTGTTCTTTCCTTATAATTTGGAAAAACCTGCCCATAAGAAGTTATGCCGGTAATAATTAAAAGAGCAATTAGTAATATTAGTTTTTTCAATATTTAATCTTTAATGTTACTTTTTTCAACGTAAATATGCTTACAATAAATCCGATAAAAGGACCAAGCAGCAGAACTCCTATAAAATAATATTCATTCCTTAAATTAAATATTTTAAGCAAATTAATATACTTATCTATATAAGTTATATACAAGAGAAATATGATAATTGAGATCAAACTGGCAATAAATCCTATCAATATTCCATTTAGAATGATCGGGATTTTTATTGTGGATAATTTAGCTCCTACAAGTTTCATAGTTTCCACTTATTCCATTTTCATCCCTGTCACTAATTTTACAGTGCTATAAACGATGTAGACAGAAATTAAAAACAGAATAGCAGTAATAATAAAAGCATATTTCTTAAATGTAGAAAGATAAGTCAGTATTTTTTTTACATATTCCTGCTTGAATACCACCTCATCCACCCCCTTTAATTGCGAAAAAACAGGAATTATTCTGTTCAGGGAATCTGGCTCAACAAACTTTTCTTTCAATGTAACAGAAAAAGAAGCGGGCAGAGGGTTATAATCCAGTATCCTCCTGAAATCTTCCCCGGTTTCTTTTATAAACTTTTCTGCTGCCTCCTCCTTATCTATATACTTAACAGTGTTTACAAAATTCTTCTGCTTAATCTCCTTTTCAACCGATGCTGATTCTTCCTTAGTTAGATTTTCTTTCAGGAATATATTTATAGAAATATTATTCTTTAAATCACGCTGAAAATCAGCAGATATCTGAATTGTCATAACCGAACCAATAATCAGAAGCATGGCTATGACCATCGAAG
>PLLW01000034.1 GCA_003141435.1 Ignavibacteriales bacterium | reverse complement strand
TTTTTACACAGTACCTTTTCTTACGTGAAGAAAAGTACAGTAAATTGTTTCTTATGCTAAGAAAAGTACAGTAACTTTTTAAATAGATGTTAAGAGTTAGTACAGATATAACTAACTCATAACTAACACATACACCTCAAAGAGACATCGTAGATACCTCAACGATATCTCAAATGTCAACACTTGCAAACCCTCTTTTTTGCCATTAGCCTAAAAAATGACAAAAAACTCCCCCCAATGGCAAAAAACAGCAAAACCGACAGTAAATAGTAGAGGGGTCTCCTTCTTTCATTTGTCGGAGACCGGATATCAACTAAAACAATGGAGTATCAACATGGCAAAATTCATTAGCTCAATTGGACAAATTTCCGGTAAACTCGGTGGAGTAGTTTTCAAACGGCGTGGAAATACACTTGGTAACTGTGCAACATTAGATGCTATTTATAAATTTACTTATGATGAAATTATTGATAGGGCGAAAACAATTGATGTAATCTGGTTTGATAATAGAAAATTTCCTCAAAGCTTTTTCGAAGTTGAACATTCTACTGATTTTCAAAATTCATTTGTAAAAATGCTAGATCTTAAATCTTTCTATGCAAACTTTAATATTGTAGCTGATGAAAAAAGATATAGAGAATACGAGAAAAAAATTTCCTATTCCACCTTTGAAGAATTAAAGAATAGAATTAAATTCATTTCTTATGATAAATTATCTGACTATCATTCGAAATCTTTTGAATATTTTGCCCTAAATAAAGAATTACAAATATGATGACATAGGTCTACCAAAATGTCGGGTACTACTCACTAAAAAGACTCTCCTGTTTGATGTGTTTTGGTCTGAAATCACCAATAATCACAAATGGATTCGGTGCAACAAGGTGGTATTTCTTTATGGTTCCAAGAATAAAATGATAATCCTTTGTTTTGGCAAAGTCATTAAAATATTTCAACTTAACATCCTCAATTGCCTTTTGCTCATCTCCCTTGTGTCTAATTAATGAATTCCAGTAAAGCCTTCCGGTTTCCCAATCTTCTATCATTAATGTTGAACGTCTTTCCGTATCGTCTTCAAAAATAAAAGAGAATTTGTAAGGAAGTTTGTCAACTTCTTCAAATTCAGTAATATCATTCTTATCGTTATTGTCGAAAAGGTTCATCTGAAGTTTACGTGATTTTAGGGAATCTAATCGCTACGGGGTAAGTTCCCCGCCGCTTGCGGCGAAAAAACATTATCTTTGTCTATGTCAAAGAGTAAGTATATACATAGATCACACAATGTTTCAGTATTGATATATCATTTTGTATGCCCGGCAAAATATCGTAGATCAGTTATCGATTTGTCGGTAGATTTAACATTGAAAAATATATGTCTAGAAATAGCAAAGCGATATCAGATACAATTTTTAGAAATAGGAACAGATAGTAATCATGTTCATTTACCTCGAAGCTGGGAACCACGACAGAATATTTGATCAGCAAACTCATCTGTTTGAAGATGAGGGTGATTATGAATTAGCCGGTGCAAGATTATTGGGACGGGATTTAAGATTAATTGCAAAACCGGATACAATAAATATTATTCTTGGAATTTTAGAATCGGAAAAAGATTTTGATTCTCTGACTAGTGATATATTTCGTAGCGATGCAATTAATATTGATTACGATTCTAAATACCTAAAAATTACTTCTCTGCTAAATAGTTTGTTGCGGGGAATTAAGAATTAAAATCTGGCATAAACTAATTAATTAAATTAAGCCGAACCGCCCCCGCAGTCCGGCTTTCTCATTCTTCATCCTATTCATTTCCAATACCCCACAAAAAAAATCACCCCGTCTTCTTCTTCCCCCTCTTCAGCATGCAATCCAACACCTGCATATAATCCTCCGAATTCCACAAACCCTCCATCGTCTCTAAATCTTTCCCCATCTTCTCAAATAAACGCTCGAAACTCTTCTTGTCAGCTTCACTCACCGGTGTCTGCATAATATTCCTGCCCCCCCGCTTTCCTCGGCACCAGCCAGTAAACTACCTCCCCTCCGCTGGGAACCCCGTGCAGCCTGAAATTATATATCATCGCAAATACCCTCGCTACAAAATAGGGAGTTATCCCGTCCGCCCCCTCTTCTTTCCTTATCCGCTCGCACATCTCCGCCATTACCTCTGTAACCCCCCTGTCTAATTTGTACTTTTCCCAATACGAATAGTATGGCTCAAGAAACTTAAATCTCTTTATCGCATCATCTGTTTTCCTCTTAATTACCGCCGCCGCATTTGTAACTGAACTCTTCGTTATGTTCTGCTTCTTCGCCAGCTTCGACTTTTGTATCCGCTCATATTTATCAGAAAAACCAAATTGATGGTTTAATATCTCCCTCTTATTATCCGATAATTTCAAATACTCAAATATTACCTCATTCAAACACCCGAATAAATGAAACTTCCGCCTCCCTCCGTGCAGAAATTTTTCGATCTCTTCTGCCGGCATCGGGATCAGATCGCTCAGCACCTTGCACCTCAACTTGAAATCTGTCTTCCCTTTTGATTTGGGTACCGTCGTCTCTATAAACAACCGGAGTGTTTCATATAGATTGGATAGCTTTTCTAATTCCTGGGGATTGATTCTCTTTCTTTCCGGATTATCTAAGTAGTTCCTCTGGAATAGAAGTATAAAACTGCGCGCCGTTATGTTTACCTTATTGATCATGAGCCGTTGAAGCGCCAGATGAATGTTTGCCATCTGCTTATAACAATATTCATCTAGTATGAAGGCTATTCCTTCATTTATTAATTTGATATTTACTGCGGAACTGGAGGGCAGGGGAAGTAGATTTCATAAAATACTCCATGATTTTGTTTGTTGTATTTTCAGTTAATTTTGAAAACTATTAGAACAGCAATCGTATTTTATTCAGTCTATACTTCTTCCTTTAAATAATTGTTTATGTCAATCGATTAACCCTGCAAATTCTGATAAAGCAGGACTCCTTTCGAAGTCCCGCTCCTCTTTTATAATCTGTCATTCGGCTTTTCTAAATCAGATATCTTCCCTGGATTTTAATAATCTCCTTCCCCTTCGACTGGATCGTCATAATTATCTTGATCAACATCCCAGCCTATCGGCACTATTTTAGTATCAACTGGCTCTGTCTCTTCCTCTGCATCCAATTCATCCTCTGGATTCCAAACCTCATCCGGAACCCAATACGGAAGCCCATTCTCATCCTGATCCTCATCCCAATCAAGGTCACCTTCATCGGTTACCTCAAAATCCGGAATATCATCAACTTCCTGATCTTCTTCATTATCCGAATCCTCTTCACCTTCCAAATCCTCTTCATTATCCAAATCGTCTTCATCTTCCGGATCATCATCATTGCACTCATCTTTCTGCATTCTAATTGCCAACCTGATAAGTAATTCGAACATAAGACGATTCCGTTCAGATTTAATACACTCTGCGAGTATATTAATATTCTGCATGATAGTTAAATTCGGTTGTTGCTTGTCTGAGTTGGTATTGGCTTGAGCAGTTTCTGACTTGGATGTAGATTTCATAATATACTCCATAATTGTGTCTCTTAATCCTGCAAATCTAAAAACAGTTTTGCAATTAATCATCAGTAGTACTATCATAAATTCTCGCTAAAATATGATAGCTCTATCATTCCTTCCAAAATATAGTAGCTCTATTATCCCTCATATCCGGGAAAACAGTGAATTTTCACTGATTTAAGGGTCTGTCAGTATGAAAACCATATAATGTTATAAAAATATAATACATGTATTATATTTTCGCTTTTTAGATAATATTTGTACTATTTACCCCCTTTTTCCCCGGAACTAAAGCTAGGATAATTGTGTAATTGCCTCGCTCTTTGACAATTGAAGATTAAAAAATTACATTTCAAAAGTAAATTCATCAGTCAAATAATGAAAAAGTTATTATTCCTCGTTGCTCCCGTACTGTTATCTTTCCTTTATTCTTGTGGCTTGCTGGAGTCTGAGGGGGACCCTATGCCCCTGCATCAGGAAGGAAGTGTGAACAGAATTTATTCCATTAATATTGATGGCTCTGACCTGAAACTTCTTTCTTACGACGATGACTATATTACTTCTCCAACCGGCGATAAAATTTTTATCCATAGTAATGATTCCATTTATTCTGCAAATCCCGATGGTACCAATAAACATCAGTTAACCCCCGGCTCCTATATCGGTCTTTGGTTTTCCTCTGCTGGTAATAAAATTTGTTTGGAACAAAATAATTTGGATAATTATTTTATTAACACCGATGGCTCAGGTTTAACTAAAGTCACTTTACCCAATCTTTTGATTTATTCTTGGGATATTTCCCCTTCAGCAGATAAAGTCATCTATAGCTGTAATCGTGGTCTCTTTTTAACCAATATAGATGGATCAAATTCAATTCTTCTGAAAGACACTTCTAATTCGTTACTCGTTTCTGGTGCCCGTTTTACTTCAGATGGAAATTCAATCCTCTTCATCCAGGAGAATTACCTTAATGGAGCGTCCTCATTTGTTTTGTATAACCTTAAAGGCGGAAGTTCCACTAATTTATTTTCAGGAGATGTTGATTACGAATTATCACCATCGGATACAGTATTATTTTCAAGTTCAGGAGGAATTTATTTATTGAACCTTAAGAATAATCAATTATCAGAGCTTACTGGCGGCGGCGGTATACATTTATCCCCAGATAGGACTCGCTTCTCTTACTTTCTCTCTGATAATACTTCGATCCATACTTATAATCTGATTTCCAATTCTATGACCCATACTGATATTTATTTACCCGGTAACTTTCTTTATAATGCTCACCTTATCCCGGATAATAGTAAGATAATATTTCAGGCAGATTCTACTTATTACTTATCGAAAAAATAAAGCAAACCTTCCAGCCTAATTTCAAAATAAACTCATCAAAACTATCCAAAACCTGCTCAATTCCCCTTATACCAAATCTGAACTTTAGGCATATAACTTGTCGCACGACACTCCAAAGTGAATGTAATTGACAACATCATAATATATTGATATATTTCAATATATGAATATGAAGACAGAAGAAAACAATATTGTAAAAATTGCCAAAGCGCTTTCTGATAAAACCCGGATCAGAATATTGAAGGAAATAGCGGCTAAAGGAAGTATTTCCTGCGGTGATGCGGAAAAAGTAGTTGACCTTTCCCAGCCTACGGTGTCCCATCATATTAAAATACTTACTGACGCAGGACTTTTAAATACTGAAAAAGATGGAAGACATGTTATTATATCTGTTAATAAAAAAGCACTGGAAACATTTGGTAAAATGATTTCCGATTCAATTAAAAGGAAGTAGTATATGGAAACTCTTTTATTCAGCCCTTACAATCTGGGGTACGTTACCCTTAAAAATAGAATAGTCATGGCGCCTATGACCAGAAGCCGGGCAATCGGCAATATCCCTAACGATTTGATGGCGGAATTTTATTCCCAGCGCGCTGATGCTGGACTTTTAATTACCGAGGGTACTTCGCCCTCACCAAATGGACTTGGCTATGCACGAATCCCCGGCTTGTTCAACAAGGAACAAATGCTCGGATGGAAAAATGTAACTGATCAGGTGCATAAAAAGGACGGTAAAATATTTGTTCAATTAATGCATACCGGACGCGTTTCACATCCGCTCAATATGCCCCCTGATGCTAAAATATTTTCTTCTTCAGCAGAAATACTTAAAGGAGAAATATGGACAGATCAAAAGCAATTGCAGCCTTATCCTGTTCCACAGGCAATGACTTATGACGATATTCAGAATACAATCGGGGAGTTCGTAAAGAGTGCAGAGCTTGCTGTTGAAGCTGGCTTCGATGGTATCGAACTTCATGGCGCAAATGGATATTTAATCGAACAATTTATAAACCCAACAGTTAATAAACGTACTGATCAATATGGGGGTACTATTGAAAACCGGATTCGTTTCGTCCTGGAGATTGCCCAAAAGACCGCCGATGTTATTGGCGGTGATAAACTCGGAATTAGGGTATTGCCTTACGGTGCTGCAAGCGGAATGGGAATGTATAATGAAATAGATGAAACTTATCCCCTGCTCGCAAAAAAACTAAGCGCAATTGGATTAGTTTATATTCACGTCCTCGATCATAGCTCATTAGGAGCTCCTGAAGTTAAACCCTCTGTTAAAATTGCTATACGTGAAAATTTTAAAGGAACTATAATCCTTGCCGGAGGATATGATGCCCTTAAAGCAGAACTGGACCTTAAAGAAAAGAAAGGTGACCTGGTTGCTTTTGGAAGATATTTTATTTCTAATCCCGATCTCGTTAATAAATTAAAGCTTGGCTTACAGCTTCAGGAAGCCGATACCAGTACTTTCTACACTCCCGGCGAAAAAGGTTATACCGATTATTAGGCAAATTAAAAATTATTTTATAATAAATTAAACGGAGTAAAAATTATGATCATCTCCCAATTCTAATATTGCCAACTTCTCCCCAGCCTCCGATAAATAATCCAAGTACCCAGATTATTACTGCAACTACTACTACAACATTTATAATCTTCTTGATCTTGGCATCCATCGGAATGTATGTGTTAATGAGCCATAATAACACCCCAATTACAATAAGCGTTAAAACTAAACTGATAAGTGACATGATTACTCCTTCTTTATTTTGTTCCTATATCTTTATAAAATATCGGGACATCTCTAATTTTAATCAATAGTCCATTGGGATGGAAAAGGAACTACACCTTTTCTGCAGCACATTTATTATTATATGCTTAAAATATTGATAAACATCATACCAGCGGCAAATAGAATTTGGTAGAATAACTCCCTAATAAAAAAATACCGTCAATATTAACATTTATTTTCTATTAAATATTTTAAGCGTAACAGGAGATGATTATAAAAATTAAAACTTCCTTTAAGATTTATGCTCTCTTTTACTTCACCCTTATACTGTTTCTCTCGCTTCTATCGGTTTCATTTAGTCAAACCTCAGATTATCAACAGCAGGAAATCGGTAAGCAAGAGGTCTTTCCTTTTAAAATAATGCCTGGCTGGTATTTTTCATGGTGGGCTTATATCCTTTATAGTGTTTTGTTCATTACTGGAATAATTATTGTCGACAGGGTTATGCGCCGTAGAGTAATAAATATAGAAAGTAAGAAAGCTGAACTCCGCGAAGCTGAACTGATTAAAAATCAGGCCGATGAGCTTGAAACAGTTGATAGATTGGTAAAAATAATCAACCGTGCCGAAAACCTCGATGACTTATTTAATTCCTTGCTTAAACAAACCTTAAACCTAATACCTCTGGGTGAAAAAGCTGCGGTATTTTTGCTTAATAAAAATGATAACCTCTTTAAAGTAGCTTTTACTGCCGGCTATACTATTAAGGATCTTGAAAATGTTTCATTCACTCCTGAAGAATTAAAAAAACGCTATACCTCAACATCTGAAGAGATTGAAAAGGGAATTTATATAATAAAAAACACCGATAATTTATTCGGAGATGATAAGCTTTCAAATATTTATAAAGCTAAATCCATGTTGGTTATGGCTGTAGAAAAAGATGACGTTACCGAGGCATATGTTGTGTTCGATAGCTTCAATGATGAAAAGGCGTTTGATCGGGCGGCGGCTGGATTGCTTAACAGGTTTAGGGAACATGCGGTTTCTGCAATATCTAAAGCTCAGGCAATTCAAATATTGCAGGAGAAAAATGAAGAGATTATTAGATCCCAGGAACAGCTTTTAACCCAGGAAAAACTAGCTTCCCTCGGTGCTTTAACTGCCGGTATTGCTCATGAAATAAGAAATCCTCTCAACTTTGTCAATAATTTTTCTGATCTGTCCTGTGAACTGCTGGATGAAATGAAAATAGAATTGGAGAATGGTAATAAAGAAAAGGCAATGTCAATGGTTGAAGATATAAAACAAAATCTTGAAATAATAAATAACCATGGCAAACGCGCTGATTCTATTGTAAAAGGTATGCTCCTGCATTCCCGGGGAAGTTCCGGCGAAAAGGCACTAACCAGCATAAATGAACTTCTCGATCAGGACGTCACTCTTGCTTATCATGGTTTAAAAGCACAGAATATTGATTTTAATATTACTATAGAAAAAAATTATGACGACTCATTAGAAAAAATAATAATCGTCCCGCAGGATATCAGTAGAGTTTTCCTGAATATAATTAATAATGCCTGCTATGCTGCAAGTGAAAAAAAGTATAAGTGTGGACCTGATTTCGTTCCCGCACTTAAAGTCTCTACTAAAAATTTACAGGGCAAAGTTGAAATCCGCATCCGTGACAACGGCGATGGGATCCCCGCTAAAATAAGAGATAAACTTTTTAATCCGTTTTTTACTACTAAACCGGCTGGCGAGGGTACTGGACTTGGGCTGTCTATCAGTTATGACATAATCGTAAAGCAGAATTCGGGTGAAATTAAGTTTGAGAGCGAAGAAGGCAGTTATACTGAGTTTATTATCACTTTAACTAAATAGAAATCAAATTAATATAGAAATGGAAACGGTTAATATTCTTGTCGTTGATGATGAACCCGACCTGGAACTTCTGATACTTCAAAGGTTTCGTAAAAAGATCGCCGCAAAGGAATATTCATTTGTGTTTGCTAAAAATGGAGTGGAGGCATTAGAGGTTATTTCCAATAGCTCTTCAGTTAATCTGATCCTTACTGATATCAATATGCCTGTCATGGACGGACTTACCCTCCTTTCCAAAATTAATGAACTGAATAATAAATTATTAAGGTCCATTATCGTTTCAGCTTACGGCGATATGGAAAATATTAGAACCGCTATGAACAGGGGAGCTTATGATTTTATTACTAAGCCTATCGATTTGAATGATCTCGAGATAACAATTGAAAAGTCTTTGAAAGAAATTGAGCACTATAAAATAGTTCTTGCAGCGCATGATAAATTAATTGCTCTTAAAAAGGAACTTGATATTGCTACTGCAATCCAGTCTTCAATTCTGCCCAAATCCTTTCCGGCATTTCTTGGCAGAAAAGAGTTCGATATATATGCAAAAATGATTCCCGCTAAAGAAATCGGTGGTGATCTTTATGATTTCTTTCTTATTGATGAATATAGGCTCGGAATCATAATAGGTGATGTAATGGGAAACGGCATTGCATCCGCCCTGCTTATGGCTGTCTCTAAAACTTTGTTAAAAGCTACAGCCCTAAAAGGAATGCCGCCTGATAATGTTTTATCTGAAGTTAATAATATGCTGGTTGATCAAAGCCCGTCAAATATGTTCGTCACGGTTTTTTATGGTGTGCTTGATTTAAGAAACGGAGCGTTTGAGTATTCAAATGGGGGGCATAACTCTCCCTATTTAATTTCCGCAGATGGAAAGATAAGTCAGCTTGACAATATCGGAGGGATTTTATTGGGAACAATGCAGAATGCTGGATATGAATCCCATATCTTAATGCTTAAACCGGATGATTGTTTATTCTTCTATACAGATGGTGTTACGGAAGCATTCAATAAAAATGAAGAGGAATTTCTGGAACAACGACTGGTTGATTCTCTTCAAAATTGCCATACCGTTAGCGCTGATAAATTGGTAGACAAAATTATATGTAATGTTCAATCTCATACTAACGGTTTTGGACAGTCGGATGATATAACCTGCTTAGCTCTGAAATATTTAAAGCCTTAAAATATTTATCCCCTCCCCTCATAATATAGAGCCGCTGCTCCAAGTATAGCGATGTGATTTGTTTCAGAGACTTCAACTTTAATTTTATCTGATGAATGCACATAAAGAAATTTTCTGATGCTCTTCCACATAGCGTCTTTGAAAAATTCATAAGATTTACTTGCTGACCCCCCTAGAATAAATATTTCAGGGTCAACCGCAAGCATTATCACTTTAATTGCTTCACCTAAGTTCGATCCGAACTGGGCAAAAATTTCTAATGCCTTGACATCTCCACCTTCCGCTCTTTGCTTTATTTCTTCTCCCGATACTCCGTATGCATTCTCAAAAAACTGGCCGCTGCAGTAATATTCAAAATCATGTTCTCTGAATGGTATCATCCCGAATTCTCCGGCACCGCAATTCTCTCCCGCATATAAAAGATTATTAAGAACAAGACCTGAACCTAATCCTGTCCCAATTATTAATCCAACTATATTACTGTATGCTTTCACCTTGCCAAAATACTTTTCCCCCATAACAAAGCAATTTGCATCATTATTTACATATACCGGAATGTTATATTTTGCTTCGATTTGTTCTTTCAAATGAACTTCTTTCCATGCAGGGATGTTCGTTGCATCATATACGATCCCTTTCTCTGGATCAACTATACTCGGAACCCCAATGCCTATGCCGGCAATTTTATCGCTCAGAAATTTTTCGATTAGTAAATTCAAATCCTCCATGATCTCAGTCTCACTACCGGCTTTTTTTATTTTTAATGATTCAATCCGGACTATAACGTCATCTTCCACTAATCCGGCACGGAGATTGGTCCCGCCAATATCAATTCCAATCACTTTCATGTCCTTTCTCCCCGGCTATTTTTTTTAAGTCTTATTGTTTCGTTGGTAATAATTGGATTAGCCCAAATTCCTATGAACAACATATATGCCAGTGTTATGTATATGAACGACATTCCGGCTCTTAAACCGAATGTGTCCCCTAACCAGCCGATAAATAGTTGTACTACCGCTCCTCCGATTATTGCCGTGCACAAAATTCCTGAAAATGATCCATGATGTTTGTCAACTGAATTGAGTGCCAATGAAAAAATGATCGACCACATTACCGAAAGCGAAAATCCAACCATCGGAAATGCAATAAGCGCAACGTTTCCTGCACCAAATAATGCTGCCGTTAAAAAAATCGCAGCAAAAATTACTGCGCTTATTAAAATTTTCCTGCTGTCAAAAAACTTTAATAGAACCAGTCCGATTAAGCACCCAATCGACATCATTCCCCAAAACCAGCCGACAATCGATGAACCAACCGTTATTGGATCGTAGTTATGATAAGTAAATAAAAACTTTGAAATCCAGTAAGATACGCCTTGTTCAGTCCCCACATACGAAAAAATTCCTATGAAATATAGAATGACTACTTTTTGATTAAATAAGGTTTTGTGCGTGCCCCACGTTCCTGTCCTTTCATCTTCTTTTCTTTCAACATTTGGAAATTTAGAAATAACTATCACGACAACCATTAAGAGTAGTATCCATGTAAATACCCAATAAAGCGATACCCAGGGAAGATTAGCTGGAACTAGTTTTGCGAAAATGGTTTTATTTAATATCAGGTAGGTCAAGAACATAGGAGCTAAGAATGAAGCGCCGCCAAATATTAATTGAGCCATTACAGAATTAAATGCGAAATGTTTCTCTCCCCCAGAAACTCTTAGCAATGGGTTAATTGCCACTTGAAGCATCGCCATTCCGGATCCCATTAAAAACAGTGAAATGATAAAAATAGAATAAGAGGGGAAAAGTGAAAAAAGCAATGAACCAAGAAAAGCAATCACAAAAGCAGAAATCATTATCTTTTTCTCTTTGTATCTTTCAACAAGAATCCCTGCCGGGATTGACATAACTCCGTACGCTATGAAAAATGCAAATGGTAGAAAAGCAGAAAATGTTAAACTTAATTTAAAGCTATTAATTATGTCAGGATTAAGAGCCCCTAAAATGTTTGTTATAAAGGAAATGACAAAGAAAGTTAAAAAAATCAATCCTACTAAATAATAATTTATTTTCATTCCTTCCTCCGAAATAATAAACAACATTACGAAAACTCTGCACAACTTTCATTGCGCGTATCCCGTCATTTTCCATTTCTAATGTTGCCTGTTTCTCCCCAACCCTCATCATTATCGATATTTTCTCAATCCTCGCCCTGCTTAATCATTGGTAAATTTTCTATCAGCTTCTCTGAAGATTGATATCATTCGTAGTAAGATTTAGCTGTCATTGGTCTGCCGGTAGCTTGGGGGTTACTCCAAATCGTGTTTGTTAAAGCAAGCGAAGCAGGAATACCTATATTACTTCCACCGCTTATTGTCATAGTCCCTGCTGCCGCAGCGCTGCCGCCGATACTTGTTCCGTTTGAAATATTAATACTGCCCAAAGAAAGCATCTGGGCATAAATCACTGCTCCACCGTTTGCTATTATATTACCAACAGAATACAAACCGAAATAACTGGTCGTGTGGTCATATGCGCTAAAAGAAGCACCGTTGCCTATTGTTATTGTACCTTTTACCACAAAAATGATACTGCCCGAAATTATAGCACCACCGGAAAATGAAAGATTACCTCCCACATAGACTATAGCCGGAGATGTTTTTGTTCCAAGAGAAAGACCCTGATAGCCGATACTGTAGTCTCCGCTATAAACTTGAGTTGCAATACTTTTGTAGTTGTCAGGGTTAAATGTTGGTACAGCAATAGCGGAAATTTTTGAAGAAGTCGGTAAACTCTGGGGATTCGAATACGGAGCAATGCTCGACCCGCCTGATACTGTGGTCCCGTAACCGACAAATCCCTTAACTGTACTGCCGCCGCTCATTGTAAAACTACTATTTGTCATAACGTTGGCATTGGCATTGCTCGAGCTTACTGAAACTCCTCCGGATATGTTCATAGCTCCTCCGGAAAATAAAGGATATTGAAATGCTGGAGGAAGTGCATTCGAAGTATTTTTTGGCAAAAGTACTATCATATTATGAGTTTGCCCCATATATGTTGAAGTAACATTTATTTTAATCAGAGAATCCGGCGATACCAGTGTATCTTTTACATAATACTTGGCTTGCCCTGAAAATAAATTTTGAGTTTGAACCGTTGTTGCACGGTAACTGGAGCTGTCCGAAATTCTTGAAGTGATCATCGCAACCATTGTGTTGCCTATGTTTCGGGCTTGTAGTGACTCATAATAATTGAACGAGGATGTGGATTGATCTGAAAGTAGACGGTTAACGCTCACAACAATAATTAAAAAAATAAGTAAAGTTCCGACGATATACATTAAAGTGTAGCTTCCCATAATTCTCTACTTCATGTTTCTTGGTTTAAAATCTTTTTGCCATTCCAAAGGATAATAAGATTTATCCGCTTGTGAGGCAATTTCAGTTTTTATATACGCTCTGATTACTCTTATAGTTGACCTGGTGGTTTGACTCGTAAGTGAAGTGTAGCTCAGATTATTTAACAGGGAATCGTAATATTGCATGTAGAAACGCGTAACTGTCCCGAGAGAATATGATGTCCCGCTGTTATGTTGTCTGTACAATAGCTTGTCATTTGGATTAGGGGTATTGCTAACCTTCCCTGTAGCGCTTAAAGAATAAGTCATTGTATCACTACCCCCGGCGTTATTCAGGTCACAAACAAATTTTAATGTACTCGAATCAGCCTGCAGAATTTTATTGCCTGAAGTATTAAAACCGATCTTGTAAAAATCGTATTCAACAGTCTGTCCTATTGTAATGGCGTTTCTTTGATTAAGTGAATTTTGGTAGTATCGCGAAGTGGTGGATGACATTGTTGAATTTAAATTAAGTATTATAAATATTATGTAACCCGAGATTATTGTGGAACCCATTAATTGTATCCATTGACCCATCACATCACCTAATATGTAACTGCATATGAGAATTTAAGAGTATCGCCTATATAAGCATTCGTAACAAAGACGTCTATTCTTTTCGTAAATGTGCGCACATTACTAATAACATCAGGATTGAATTTTTGTGCATAATTAACATCAACTCTTGTTTTGAAAACACCAAATACAGCCATTGTGTCATACTTAATATAGCTTTTATAATCATCAACATCATCGTATGAGCTTACAGTTGTCTCGCCTGCTTCTGGACCTAATGAGCCTACTGCCGTTAGAGAGTCCGGTGTGGTGAAATTTTTCCCGATAGATTTTTCATCAAATTGTTCGGTAAGAATTCGGTCAATCATTGATTGTCCTAAAGCTGCCCCCGTTAAACATGCTTCATTGTATATCTCAAAACTGGAATTTCGTAAAAAATAATTATTAATTGTAAATATCAGCACTCCTATAAGTACCGATGCGCCAATCACTAATATAATTTGTTGTGTTCCCATTTGATTTAATTAAACAACTATTCCCATAATTTCGCACCGGTAATTGCTTACTAATACCAATCTAAAGCTATTTATCCTTATTATCAAGTCCCAACCGCTTCCTCAAAACACATGAAGCCGCCTCACTTAATGAGGCAGCTTCATCATTTCTTATTCAAGGACTTTAATGTTTTTCTTTGCGCAGATTTCCTTCAGCTTTTTAGGCCATATTGTAACAGAAACTTCTCCAAGATGAGCCGTCCTGAGAAGATACATATATGTGCGCGACTGCCCTATGCCCCCGCCAATGCTTAAAGGTATCTTGTCGTTAAGTATCGCTTGATGGTAAGGCAGTTTCAAAAAGTCCTGCTGTCCTGTAATTTCAAGCTGCTGTTTAAGTGTCTCTTTCGTTACGCGGATTCCCATGGATGTCAGTTCATGCCTCCGCTTTGTTACTGGATTCCATACAAGTATATCGCCGTTCAAACCATGATAAGTATCTCCCTTTTTTCCCTTGGTTGGCGTTACCCAGTCGTCATAATCGGCTGCGCGCATTTCATGCGGATAACCATCTTTAAGAACCCACCCGATGCCGATTATAAATACAGCGGGATATTTCTGTAAGATTGCGGTTTCTCTCTGTTTGCGCGGAAGGTCAGGATACATTCTAAGTAATTCTTCTGCATGAATGAATTTAAGTTTTTTGGGAAAATCAGGATATACCCCTTTTAATTGCGGGAAATGTTTCTCTGCATGTTTACCTGCGCCGTAAATAACTTTCCAGATTTTCTTAACAACATCTTTAAGTAATTCCAGGTTGCGCTGGTCAGCGGTAATTCTTTTTTCCCAGTCCCATTGGTCAACGTATGAACTGTGGTCATGATCCAGAAAATAATCTTTTCGAACGGCTCTCATGTCTGTGCAGATTCCCTCCCCCGGCTTGCACCCGAACTGGGCTAGCGCCATTCTTTTCCATTTGGTGGCTGCCTGTACAACCTGTGCCTCTATTCTTTTTTCAAGTCCAAGCCCGCAGGGAAAATCAACCGGCGTGCGCGAACCGTCCCGGTCAAGATAATCATTAACTCCGCTGTCTTTGTCTACAATCAGTGGTACCTGAACCATTTGTAGATTTAGTGCTTTGCAAAGGTTCTTTTCAATGTAATTCTTAATTTCATAAAGCGCCTTCATCCTTTCAAGTGGTGCAAGGAGTGCCTTATAATTATTTGGAAGAATTTTCTCTACTTCTTCGTATGTGCTGATGCCGGGTCCGGCTAGGTCTGCTTTTTTATCTCCCATTGATAACTCCATTTATAATTATTGATAAATGAATTGCATAGATTAAATGCAATATGAAAAGTTAAATTCTGTAATCAAACTTATAAATAATCTTTCGGATTTAGAAACAAAAAAGTTATATTAAACAAAGCTATTATTGACTCTAAAGGATAAAATTATGGTACAAAATACTATTGAAAAAATTGAAGAGAGAATTTGGACAAATAGTTCTCTCACCTCCAACAATAAAACTGAGCTTCTTGATCTGCTGGCAAAACTGAAACCCGAAATTGCCAAATTATCGGAAGCACATTCCGAACATGCCGAGAGTATCGCCGGTTTCGTTGAGCGCTCGGCACACGAAGCCACACGGCAGGAAAAAAACCCTACACTTCTGAAGATTGCGGCTGATGGTCTGTCTGCCTCGGTTAAAGGATTTGAATCATCACACCCTCAATTGGTAGAAACTGTAAGTTACCTTGCAAATGCATTAGCCAATATTGGCCTTTAACAATACTGTTCAAATAATTTAATTTTTATATTCATATAAAGAAGGTGTCATAAAAGATCATTTGCCTAAAGAAACAATGATAAAAATTGCAAATATTATAGAAAGAGAATCTGAATTCCAGGGTGTCTATGGCGCTACCTATGAAAAGGAATGGTACGAAGCAATTGAAAAAGAAATTAAAGATTCAGGTTATCTGGTTGGGAACGCTCTCGGAGCAATTGGCATTTTGAGGATCCAGGAAGTACTCAAAGGAATAAATGAAAGATATTATGGGTGGGATTTAAATTTAGGAGTTTTATTTAATCTGTCTAAACGGGATAACTCTCCTGTAAATTCGCCCGCTCTTGCTGTAAGCGGCGAGTTTTCTTATCCGATTGTCTGGAGCCAGCAGGTCGATGCTACCGCAAGTGTAAATACTCCCGTTGATTCAACATTCTTTAAACAGGTAGTTGTAGCTGCCGGAATAAATTATATATGAATTTAGTAATAAGATAAATTTTGTGGCGGGCTATACTTTGAATTATATAGCTCCTGTGGCTGGTAATTCTTATGCAGATCATAATTTAACTGCATCTTTTGTCTTTTATCTTGAGAACTATATTAATCTGGCGATTAATGCTAATATGGTTAGAACGGGTCTTACTAAACAAACTGATTTAGGCTCAAGTGTTTCCCTTCAGTACAATTTCTTCTAAATATACTGACCATTTTATTGGAGACCATATTGCAAACAATATGGTCTTTTTTATTTTAAAGCTTATCAGTTGGATTCATTCAATAGAATTTGTCCACCCCAATATCTATTTTATAGTGCCAATTATATCCCGTGTAAATAAAAAAAGCTGTCTAATTAGACAGCCTTTTTTATTAATTATCTGGAAGTTTATGGTATAGTGTAAGTGGTTGTACCATTATATGCCGTCCCCGTTGAGCTTCCCAGATTTCCGGTGAATGTAAAAACCCATTTCTGTCCGGTTGAAACAAGGTATTCCTGGTTTAATTTCTGCGGCGTGTTCGCTGGATATACCTGATTAGTATTATCTGTGTAAGGATCATTTACTTGTGCTGCAGTGCAGCTAATATTTATTGTCTTAACAGTAACTGCTTGACTTGGGGATATATAGAAAAATACCCCCCCTTGGGTACCTGCTTGTATTGTAATAGTAAATGTTACACCGCCCGTACCTCCTCCACCACCGCCAACTCCTCCAATTCCACCACTGCTTGTCGGACTACTATTGTCCTTACAGCTGTTAAAAAGGAAGAGGCAAAAAATTATCAATACTGACCACAAAATTTTCATATATCCTCCTGATGTTTCATTTAAATATTATTATCGAAATTTCGATCATCATTAAGGAATTTAATTATCCTATTCGATATTAAATTTCAGCGATACACCTAGTTTAAGAGTTAAAATACTATTGCTCGTACCTGGAGTATTGTATGTGCTCGATAAAGGAATATAAACTAGAAAATCTGTCCCCATAGCCATTCCTGGAGATAATGTAAATGTGTACCCTGCTCCGGCAACAATATCAAACACTAAAGTTTCTGTATCTAATTGCAGTGTCTGTGTCGCTGGATTTTGACCGGCTGCCGTCTGTGTCGTTTCACCGCTTGAACCAAGCTTTATCCCTAATGATGGACCAGCTACCATGTAAAACCCGCTGAATTGTAGTTTGAACATTGGGTCAAGTGTTAGATATGATAAAGTTAAATCTGTATTTGTTGTAACCTGATTTGCAGTTACAGCATTGGAGAAATTTTTCATATCAAAAAAAGTTAGATTTGCCATTATGCCTACATGTTTGGTAAATGATACATCCATGGTTCCTCCAATCCCCACGCCTATGCCGTTCCACGTACCGGTTAAACCTGTTTGATTATAAATATTAAGGTTTCCTGTCACCCTTGGTCCAAGTGAAAATTCTTGGGCAAAACCTGTGTTAACAGTCGCAAATAACAATAGAACAAAAACGCTGAAAGCAATAAATCTGGTTTTCATTTGAGTTTCCTTATTGTGTATGGTTATTAAATAAACACTCTCTTAATCTTAATGATTATGAAAGATCTGTTTTTACTTATAAATGGATTTTTTTAACAATTAAATATAAATCTATAGGATGTTTTATTAAAACGTGATTCAAAATAATTTTTATTAACTATGACTGTATTGACGTTCGTCACACCGACTGCTCTATGTTTGAAGTTAAAATCGGTATTAAATATAGCTTTCCCTTTACAAAATGGCAAACAAAAAATATAAATTTCACTTAAAATGTTTAGTAATGATCTTCTTCCCCCCATTTTATTTTTAATTTATTTTGCTTATTTATAACTACCGTTATTAATTTATGATACAAGGTTAATGAATCAGATCACTATAATCCGGGATATAGTCTTAATCCTGCTTGTCTCTCTTCCTATAATTTATCTCTTCCGGAAGATAAATCTCCCCAGCATCACTGGGTTCCTGATAGCAGGTATGATTATCGGCCCCTATGGCTTCCATATTATATCCGATACCGGGGATATTCAAACCATGGCTGAAATGGGCGTCATACTTCTTCTCTTTACTATTGGTCTTGAAGTAAATACTGCTTCTTTGTACAAAATGAAAAAACTCCTCCTTTATTCCGGAGGATTTCAGGTTGCCCTTTCTATTATTTTACCTGCGTTCATTTTCCTGATATTTAAAATCCCCATAAGGTTAGGAATTTTTCTTGGAATGCTTATCAGCCTTTCAAGCACTGCAATAGTTCTTAAAATATTATCGGAAAAGGACCAGATCGATTCCCCCCACGGCAAGATCACTCTCGGTATTCTCCTTTTTCAGGACCTTGCCGTTGTGCCTATGTTTATTATACTCCCTCTGCTTGGTTCTGAACAAACATCATCCGTAGCTGCTTTTCTGTTGCAGCTTTCTCTCGCGTTCGGATCCCTTGCCATGATTATTATTCTTTCCCGCGTCATAATGCCTAAGGTGCTCTTCCAGCTTGCGCATCTCAGGATAAGGGAAGCTTTTACTATCGGTACTATCCTCCTCCTCCTAGGCACCGCGTACCTTACTCATGCACTGGGATTGTCTTTTGCAATTGGTGCTTTTATAGCTGGTGTAATTTTATCCGATTCAGATTTTACTCATCAGGTTACTTCCGAGATTCTCCCCCTGAAAGATATCTTCAATAGTATTTTCTTTGTTTCAATTGGACTTCTTCTTAATATAAATTTTGTCGCCGGTTCTCTTGCTCTCATTGTTCTTATAGTCTTTTCAATCATTCTCTTCAAGTCACTATTAATATTTATTATAATAAGGATTATGAAATATCCGGTACGGACTGCTGTCCTTACTGGACTGGCTCTCGCTCAGGTGGGAGAGTTCTCCTTTGTTCTTGCGCAGGAAGGAATGACCTATCATCTTCTCGAAAGTAATTTATATAATATCTTTCTTGCTTCCTCAATTTTCACGATGCTGTTAACACCCCTTATTCTTCAGCTCGCTCCGTTCCTTGCTAATAAAGTTGTCAAGATTGCTCCTATGTCCGCCGATATCAAAAAATCAAAGTTTAACGATCACGTAATTATCGCTGGGTTTGGATTGAACGGCAGAAACCTTGCCCGTGTTCTGAAGGAAGCTGGCATTCCCTACGTTGTAATTGAATTAAATCCCAATACAATAAAGGAAGGGAAGTCAACAGGGGAGAATATGATTTATGGCGATATAACAAAAGAAGAGATTCTTCTTTACGCCGGTATTAAAACCGCACGTGTTATTGTGTTCGCTATATCCGATCCCCCGTCAACTAAAACAGCCCTTAAAATTGCAAAGTCAAATAACAAAGCAATTAAAGCTATCGTAAGAACCCGATACATAAATGAAATTGATGAGCTCCTCCTGCTCGGCGCCGATGAAATAATTCCCGAGGAATTTGAAACCTCCCTGCAGATTTTCTCTAAGGTTCTCGAGAAATATCATCTCCCCCTTAATATTATTATGCAGCAGGTCTCAATCCTGCGCGGGGAATCCTATAGTCTCCTCCGGAAAGAAAAAGCAGATATTAATTCCTTTATCCACCTTGATGAAATATTGGCTGCGGGACTTACCAGCACATATTTCATAAATGAGGATAACTATCACAAGGGGCAAACTCTTGAACAGTTAAATTTGCGTAAAAAGACCGACGCTACCGTTATCGCAATTGTTAGAGGAAATCGGACTATATCAAACCCATCTGCAAAAGATACTGTTGAATCCGGCGATACTCTCGTAATTACCGGTACACATAAATCTGTCGACCTTGCCTTCTCCCTTCTGGATAGTAAAGATTGAAACCGGTAACTTTTTTTAGGTAGTTCCTTCTCTGTCGGTAAAAAATACCTAGTTGGATTTATACAGAAAGCCCTAATTTGAAGTAAAACCTGAATAATCGTTCCCAAAATATCTGGCACAACAGTTGCATATTATAACCTGAAAATAGAAATAGTTCATAGAACACCTCTCAAGTGTTTATCTCAAATCGGTTCAATAATTAAAAGCGTCTCTCGAAAGTCTGACGCTTTTATTTTTCCCTCCTTTCTTTATTCTATCCCTTTTGGCTCGTATTTAATCTTGAAACCCTTATCGGATTTCAAAACCTGTGACTAGAAGTTTATGTTTTTATAAATTTAATTTTTATATTTAACCATCATCCAAAGTTTAAACAAAAGGAGTACTTTTATGAAGAGAATATTTTTACTATCAATGTTCGCTTTCCTGTTCTCCATTTCTTTGCTTGCACAGGTTGTTCCCAATGGAGGTTTCGAAAGCTGGACTAACGGAAATCCCGATAATTGGTATGCAGATAATGTACCTACGATTGTAGTTCCTGTTACTCAGTCATCAACTGCGCACTCAGGATCTTCTTCGGCCAAGGGGACAGTAACAAATTATTTAGGAGGGGTGCTTGAACCACTTATTCAATCCGGCATAACTGCTACAGGTTTTGCAGTTACCCAAAGATATAAAACAGTCACTGGATATTATCAGTTTAGTCCTGTTCAGGGCGATATCTTCGGTCTCAATTTTATTTTGTATAAAAGCGGATCTCCCATTGCTGCTGGTGCTGCTATTATTACTGCCACCGCATCTTCCTGGACTCAGTTTAATATAGATTTTTCCTACCTGACAAACGAGACTCCGGATAATTGTATACTTCAATTCCTGATTGATGGCCCAAATGGTACTGATTACCATGCCGGCTCTTATTTCCTTTTGGACGATGTTAACCTAACCGGTACTGCAACATCCGTAAATGATAAGAATATTACTCCGGCAAAATTCGCGCTTAATCAGAATTATCCTAATCCATTTAACCCCTCAACTAAAATTCAATATAATATTCCTGAGAATTCATTCGTCAGCCTAAAGGTCTATAATACTATAGGCAAGGAAGTAGCTAATTTGGTTAACAATGTTGTTCCGGCTGGCACCCATGAAGTTCTTTTCGATGCTTCCGGATTGAATTCAGGTGTTTATTTCTATACTCTGAGAGCAGGAAATAATTTCGTACAGACAAGAAAAATGATTTTAATGAAATAGTCTTTCATAAAATTGCACTTGAATATATAAAATATGAAAAGGATCCTTTGCCGGGATCCTTTTCTTTTTGTATTGTCTCTTTTTATTCTACTCCCATTCTTACCAAATTATTTAATGGTCTGATGATTTCTTCCATGTGAATGATTTAACTTTTATTGCTATTAAATTTACTGCTAAAGTTTTATAACTTCTGTAGCACATTCAGTATCTTCACCATTGCCAATGTATCCATCCCGCAATATTTTAACAGGTTTTCCCTTATCTCCTTAATCCTGAATGCATCTTCCTCATAGAATAAACTCTCAAACGCTGCCGATGCTGTCCCTCCGTCAGCAATCTCCATCCCCTTATAACTCATGTCCGGTACAAGTGCTGGAAGTACTGATTTAATAGAATACGATCCCAGCATATCCGGTGTATAATAATATTTTTTCTGGAAGGGCTGCATGAGGTCAAATATTCTCTCTATCCTCTCCTCGGTCTCCTTTGCATATTTCGGAAAATCTGCCGCCAGCTCTTTCATCCTCGTAATCTCAAATGCTTTATTGTAAACTAAAATTATCCCCGGCTCCTTCGTATCTTCTAATAATTTCTTTAAGAATGGCTCTCTTGGATCACCGGCAGCATCCGCTAAAAATTCATCATGCTCAACTTTGCCATTTGGTGTCTCTTGATAATGGAGTGAATATTGGAACGGTATCTGCTGATATGGTCTCGTTCCGTCAAACTTCGGAATTGCCGGCATGAATGTCTCAAAATCCATGTAATAAACCGGGTAGCTTATCGATGACAAAAATTTCTTGATATTATCCTTGTCAAGAACGGACTTCTTTTCAATATGACTCTCAATCTGAAGTCTCTGCGTTTTGCTTAAAGGATAATCTTCAGGTACATCTTCTAATTTAATATGACCGAGTTCGTATAATTCAAATTTTTTATCTCCCCTCAGTCCTGCAATATTGAATACGGAATATTCGGGGATATCCTTCCAGCAATGTCCCCAAAAACTGCATTGGTAAGGATTACTGCAGTGGGGACCAATTTCTATTTTGGGAATTTCCTTCCCCATTAACACCTTCTTTAATCTGGTTAGTTCTGATTTTGTAAGATCCTGCATCTCAGAAACTTTGTCTTTAACGGATTCTGTGTTAAACTGTTTCTGTAATTCAATTTCTCCGTTTCTCACATATTGATTATTAAGATAAACTATCGAAATGTCTTTTACATTCAGGCAGTTTGAAATTACATAATATTGTATAGCTGCATCCTGGTAGTATGTATCCGAAATTGAAGTCGAGCTTTTAACTTCGTATATATTCCATATATTCCCGTCCCAAACCATTATATCTGCAATAACAAGTACTTCATCAAAAACGAATGCGGCTTCATAAATTACCTTTGTTCCGTTCTCAATAAGTTCGGTTGTTCTCTCAATTGCCTGCGCCGCTTTCCTCGGATCTTCAGTTGCTTTAATTCCTCCGGGAAATAACTTCTGCGCTAACTCTCCTACATCATGCCCGCGGTTAAAAATCAATTGCTGGCTTTCGCTTACTTCATCCATCCAGTCATAATGGTACTTGTAAAGATAAAGCTGCTTATCACATTGAATCCCTTTTATAAAAGACGACTTGCTGAGAAGATATTTTTCTGCCATATCATCATACTATTTTGTTACTTATACCTAAATGTATTACTTTTTTATCTTAAAAATTCAGAGTCTTAATGCGGCGGTTAATTAATCTTCTAATCTATCCTTTTATAGGTTTCATTTTCATATTTCTTTTTCTCTCTGCATCCGCTTTCCCCTTAACGGGTGGCAGGCATGCGCAGCATAAAGCTCATGGTCTTAATGAGGATATGTTTGACCCTGTCGATCCGCTTATCGTCTGGAATTCTTCCGCTGCCGGTGAGGATTCAATTGACCAGCTCTCTTTTCTGAATGCGTTTAAAAGCATTGGACTTTTACCTGCGCAAATATTTCTTTCGTATTTGAGTAAAACGGATTTGCATAATAATATGCTCATCATTCTCCCCCATGCTTCAGCCTCAAATATTACTGAACAGGATATGAATCGGATTCAGCTTGCTGTTAATGAAGGAGCCAGGGTTATTACCGATGGCGAAAGTAAACTCGCTGACCTGATGAATATAAAATTGTCTTTCCCCATTAGTGTTAAAACTATCAAAGACCTAACCTTTCCTTCTATGCAGCTTCATTGGGCGGATGCCCCCAAAGTGCCTCTCATTCTTAACGGATCGGATAAATCATGCCGTCTGTTATACACTGACCCCGCGACTGGTCATTCGCTCGGCATTCTTAAAAATTCCGGGAAAGGAATGTTCCTTTTCCTCTCACCTTTGTTCGATCCGCTTTCAGGTGAGGGATATTCGCGTTTTCCCAATCTGCCCAATCTAATTGTTAAAGAAATGCATTGCGCTCCGTTATTTCAACGGCAGGGGATTGATGCATATTTTGATTCCGGTTACCGTTATGATGTTCCGGTTAAGAAACTTGTTGCAGAGTGGAAAAGCTGGGGAATTAAAGCTGTCCATGCTGCCGCCTGGGACGCATACCTTTCCCCTTCTTATGATTATAAGCTCCTTATCAGCGAAGCCCACAAACAGGGCATACTTGTTTACGCCTGGTTGGAATGGCCCTATATCGGTACCGGGTTTTGGAATGCCCATCCTGAATGGCGGGAAAAGAATGCTCTTCTCAAAGATGCTCAGCTTGACTTTTTATCCCTGATGGATCTTCAGAACCCAGCATGCATGAAGCAAGCATTAAATGATCTGTCCGGTCTGCTTAAGGATGATTGGGATGGAATTGATATCGCTGAGTTTTCTATTACAGGCGGAGTTGCCGGTGCTCTTGATGGACCTAACGGGCCGACTTATTTTACCGGCTTTAATTCAATTGCAAGAAAGGAATTTAATTCACTATACGGATTTGATCAGGCAGATCTTTTTAATCAGTCTTCCGAACATTTCTGGAAGAAAGATTCCATTGGACTAAATAATTTTTATAAATACCGTGTGCAGGTAAATAACCGTCTTCTAAAGCAAATCGTAGGGACTCTGGATTCAATAAAAATTGTTAATAAAAGGGATTGGGAGTTAATTTTTACGGTACTTGATAATTCACTTCACCCTGAATTTGATCAGTTGTTAGGATTCGATCTCTCCAATACTCTGAAGCTTGCAAAACAATTTCACGTAACCCTGCAGGTTGAAGATCCTCAAAGTGAATGGACGCGTCCTCCGTCAAGGTATGATCAGCTTGCAAAAGCATACGCGGAAATAATAGGAGATGTTCCATTAGCGATTGATATAAATATTGTTCCCATACATCCTGCAAATCAGAAGGGATTCGCTTCAGCGCAGCCTACCGGAACAGAATTATTCCTCCAGTACAACATTGCAGACAATACTTGCAGCCGCGTTTGTTTCTATGCTGAATCATCCGTATATCAGCACGATTGGGAAGTGTTTCCTTATGTCATGGCGTCTGGAACTTCGCTCATTAAGGATAATCATCAATGGCGTATTCAGACTCCTCATACGGTCATTATGCAAAATCCGGTTAATCAGGGGAATATTTTACTGGATGGAAAACCATATCCTTGTTTCAGCAAAGAAGGAATTATAATCCCTAAAGGAAATCATATTTTATCCTTCGGCGACTCTGCATTTGTTTCAGAAAATAATAATCTCCGTCTTATGGGTATCTCTGATGAGTTGATCAGTTGTAGCAAGTCAGAACAGGGAATCGAAATGATTTATCAATCTCCTGCGCGTTGCCTTATCACTTTGAACAAGTCCCCAATAAATATTAAACTAGATGGAATTCCTGCATCGCTTAAAGTGTTAAAAGAGAATAACAGCTTTATAATCTTTGCCCCCTCAGGTAAACATACCTTGCAGCTTGATTAGTAAATTATTTTACAGGGTTTTCATATAACATCGTCTTCTTTTATGCTGTCGGGCATCCATTCCTTTCCATTGCGCCTGCACCTTCAGGTTTGTTTCAAGCTCGCGGTTTGTTTCAACTAAGGTGATTTTATTTTTTATAAAAGTCTTATTCGTTTCATTTATTAAAAGTGCGTTGATGCCTTTATCCTGCATTTCGGGGTCAACAGCAACCAAATACAAATCTGCCATATTATTTTTTTTCAATGCTTTTAACACTGGAATAAATCCAAAGGGGAACAGCCTGCCTCGGTTTTGTTGAAGAGCTTTGGAAAGTGAAGGCATGGTAATTCCGAATGCAACTATTTTATTCTGGCTGTTCATAATTACTGGCACAAATTCAGGTCTGATAAATCCGAAATATTCCTTTATATACAGATCAATCTGTTTATCTGTTAACTGAACAAAGCCGAATAAATCTTTGTAAGCGCGGTTTATTAAATGGAATATTTCTCTGCCATAAGGTAAAAGTTCCTTCGCCTTTTTAACATGCAATATTTTCAAGCCGTATTTTTGGCTGACGATAGTGGCTATTCGATCAACTTTTTCAAGAATCTGTTTCGGGGGCTTTACCTGGAACTCAACCCAATCAACATCTTTTTGGTAGCCGTATTTCTCTATGTGCGTAACATAATATGGGTAATTATAAATTGCGCCGAAAGTGCTTAATTCTTTAAAGCCTTCAACAAGCATTCCTTCCGGGTCAAAATCAGTAAACCCTAAAGGGCCGTGAATTTTTTCCATTCCATTCTCTTTAGCCCATTTTTCGGCTGTACCAAACAATGCTTCTGAAACATTAGTATCGTCAATAAAATCTATATAACTAAACCGGGCATAATTATTCTTCCATGTTTCTATATAACGCCGGTTAATAATTCCTGCAATACGACCTGCAATTTTTCCATCCTTATAAGCTAACCAGAGTTTTACATCGCAAAACTCGTAAGCAGGATTTTTCTTTTTATTAAGCACCTTTATTTCATCTAACAACATAGGTGGTACCCAATATGGATTTCCCTTGTAGAGTGAATATGGGAACTTAATAAAGTTCTTTAGCTCTTTTGAAGTAGTAACTTCTTTTATTGTTATTGGCACTATTTTATTTTTTATAAATTGATCAGCAAAGATAAGAATAACCTAATAATTTGTACATAAAATTGATTATCTTTTTGCGGTAGAGTGTGACTTAATAAAAATTCATATTTGAAGAGGGAAACGTGCATAGAAAGTAGTTCCTTTCTCTTTATTAGATTCGAATAGGATCTTCCCATGCAAATATTTTTCAGATAATAATTTCATTGAATATGTACCAAGACCTCTTCCTGCACCTTTTGTGGAAAAAGATCTTTGGAATATCTGAAGTTGTACTTCGTCCGGCATAAATCCATTGTTGTGGACGTAGAATTCGATTTCGTTATCATTAAAACGTGAACCGGCAATAACCTTATCCCCATCACTGGATGATTCGAGAGCATTTTTAATCATATTGCCAAGTATACGCTTAAGAAGAACTTGATCTGAAATAAAACTAATGTTTTCTGAATTCTGGTCGATTACTATTTCCTTTTCTTTAACTAACTGGTAATTAGAATATAAAACAATTACATCAGAAACAATTTCAAGAGAATTACATTTAACACGATTTACGATTAATTCATTATTCTCAGCATAAAGAAGATCTCTCTGGGATTTAATTTCATCAATCAATTTATTAGTAAAAATGGAAAAAGTTTCATTATAACGAATAAGTTCTTCCCCCTTTACTTCCTTAAGAAGTTCTGAAAGTTTCAAAAGATTATCTGCTGTATTTATAACATCATGAAAGAAAATTCTTTCCAGTGCCTTACGCCTTTTTTCATCGCTTATATCTGTAAATGCAAATATGCTGTAAACTTCATTATTTATTCTCAATGGTTTAGACCATACTCTAAGGTCAAGTGCCGATTCATCCTGCCCCTGGATAATTCTGCACTCCTCATTATTTTCCAATCCGGAAAGACTTGACAGAATAGATTTTACAGCACCGCATTGTGAACAAAACTTTGTAGTACCGCATCCGGAAACAGATTCCTTAAAATTCGAGCAGTTAAGTAGTTCACCCGGACGTTTTCCATATATATTAACAAATGGATCGCCAGGAAATAATTTCTTAACCGCTCCGTTTGCGTAAACAATCTGCCGGTTTTCATTTAATACTAAAAGGAAAGTAGGAACAGTATTCAGGAAAGTTGAAAATATACCGTCCTCAACAAAATATTCCGCCTGATTTTTAATTTGTATGGCAGAACTTCTTTCTGCTGAAGCAAATTCCGTCTTTTGAATTGTATTGGAAAATATATCCATAAATTAAATTAACAAAAATTGCAAATAAACACATGGTCAAAATGTGTCCATTTATCTCTTACGCCTCAATCCTTTCAAATAAATAACTCCCTGCAAAAAGTATCAGCAATGTTACAACACTTAGAACGGTTATATCAATCCCGATGCCAAAATGCGCCTGCGAAATAAGGGCTTGTCTGAAACCGTCAATCCCATAAGAAAGCGGGTCGAACTTTGCAATTACTTCCAGGAATACAGGAATTCCATGCAGTGGGAACAACGCCCCTGAAAGAAAAAATATCGGCATTACCAGAAAGTTCATAATCATCTGAAACCCCTGCATATCCTCAAGGACTGCAGCTATTGCCGTACCAAGTGAAGTAAATAGCAGTGCGACAATAAAAATAAATAATATGCCAAGCGGCAGAAGAAACAGGTTGTCTATTTTGAATCCGACAAGTAGCGTTAGTAATAAAACAATTATTCCCTGGATTGTAGCCACAGTGGCGCCCCCCAATGTTCTCCCAAGCATGATCTGAATTCTGTAAACAGGTGCAGCCATTGTTTCCTTTAGAAAACCGAACTGCTTGTCCCAGATAAGTTCTATTCCGGAAAATATTGCGGTAAAAAGGACGCTCATCATAATAATACCTGGTGCAAGGAACTGTATATAGTTTCCTCCCTCCGCTTTTTTGTAGATCGCGCCAAAGCCGAATCCGAATGCAACAAGAAATAATACCGGTTGACCAAGCGATCCTATTATCCTTGATTTAGATCGGAAATATTTCTTTATCTGTCTCAGCCAAAGAATATAAATTATTTGCATATACTTATCTCCTTCTCCTCCACATTTTTCTCATTGCCCTCATGTGATCTACTGACGAGGCTTCTTCTTCACGGATTGTATTCCCTGTAAGTGACAGAAATGCCTCCTCAAGAGTCCCGGTTTTAGTTTGAGCCTTTAACTCTTCCAATGTTCCCGAGGCAACTATTTTGCCATGATCTATTATTGCAATTCTTCCTGCAATTTTTTCGGCTTCCTCCATATAATGAGTAGTAAAGAAGATCGTCATCCCTTCCTTTTCATTTATCTCCTTAATGTAATTCCACATATGGTTTCTTGTCTGTGGATCAAGCCCTAAAGTAGGTTCATCAAGAAAAAGAATTTTCGGCTTGTGTAACAAACCTCTTGCAATCTCTAATCTGCGTTTCATTCCGCCCGAAAAGTTTTTAACAAAATCATCCTTCCTGTCCCATAGGTCGACGAACTTCATTAACTCTTCAATTTTTTTAGTTCTGATATCCCTTGGCATTTTATATAACACTGCATGAAGCTGCATATTTTCTAAAGCTGTCAGGTCGCTGTCAAGACTTGGGTCCTGGAATACTATCCCGAACGACTCCCTTGCAGCATGTTTATCTTTCACAGGATCATGACCATTGATCATTATTTCCCCTGATTCAGGTTTCAATAAAGTAGTCAGCATTCTTATTGTAGTGCTTTTACCCGCGCCGTTAGGTCCTAAAAATGCAAAGATTTCTCCCTCTTTAACTTCAAATGAAATTTTATCCACAGCCGTAAAATCCTTGAATTTCTTAACAAGGTCTTTTACTTGTATTATATTCTTATTTTCTATTGTCATGCATTCTTTCAATATTATTCAAAAATTGCTCAACAAAGATAAGCATAACATATTAATAGTCTCTTCACCCCAAAGATGCAGCCCTTTTGTCATCCCTTAAATATATAGTCCAAAAATAATTAGCAGCAAATTATAGATGAGTCCTGGATATGGAGACTGCTGGTAAAGTGTTCTACTTTGACTTCCTGATTATTTCGTCAACTTCCTTTGTTCCTTTAGCATACAACTTATTTTCACCGGGAGATAGTTGGTGGAGGAGACGGAGGAACTCTCCGGCGTGAACAATTTCTTCATCTGCAATGTCCTTAAGTACTGCGATGGCTAATTTGTTATCTGTTGATTCGGCTAGCTGCATGTACAACTGAGTTGCCTCATACTCTGCGGCGATCATGAAACGGATTGCCCGGATAAGTTCCTTATCCTTGAGCTTCCTGTCATTTGCTAATCCCGAAAATGGCGATCCAAAACTTGGCATAACTATTTTCCCTTTATTGTTTGTTCAATAATAATTTAATTCAACACATATCCGGTTCGGACTCACACTAATTTTTTGTTTTTGTGACTTTTATAAAAATTTAATAGTTCTGTTTCATAATCCTTGCTTATCGGTTGAGTAGTATCAAATTCAGGACTATTCTTTATAAATTCCCGGGAGACATCAACATAAACTTTTGATTCACCCCAATCGATATGATCTATCCAGCTTGGCATAATAAGGACTTTTCTCCCCGGAAGCCAGTTGTGCGTGTCCACCATAAAATAGCATAGATTCCATTTATCGTCGTCAATTATAAAATCCGCCACATGCCCGATTTCGCCATCATTAGCATGGATATAGTAACCCTTTACCACCATTGTACTGCGTAAATGTGGATCTTCATGTTTTTTTTGTTTAGCAGAATCATTTTCTACAACCCCTTTGTTCATATCGATCATTGGAGTTAACGGAACCATTCCCAGGGGTGATGGGTAAAATCCGTCTCCCCAATAAATCGGAAAGGCATAATGTTCAAACAATTTTTCCTCATGTTGGCGCGAAACCGTTTTTTTAGTGTCAATATCAGGACTTTTACGAACCTGGTCCATAGTGAGTTTTACGTGGAATATCTTTGAATTCCAATCAGTTATGCCTAATGCTCTGTGGGGAATGAGCACTTTCCGCTCTGACAGCCAATTACCCGTATCTACTACTAAATAACGGATTGACCAGGTGAAGTCATCAAAGAAGAACTCATTTACCTTTCCTAATTCACCATCAAGCGCCTTGATTGAGTAACCAATTAAATTATTTACACTTCGTAACATTTTATTTCTTATCCTTTTTAGTGAAAAAATTCTTGATTCCATTCCCTACGTCATCCATATCACGATTAAAGCCTTTCTTGAATTCTTCCCATTTATCTTTACTCTCATACTTAAATTCATTTAACTTTGTCTTCAGATCGGCATTTTTTTGTTCTAAAACAACTACTTCTTTGTTATATTTTACTTTTAATTTTCTACTTGACGCTTTAATCTTCACCTGTAATTCGCCAATTCTTTTTTCGTTTGCATCTATTTTTATTCCAGCATCAACCTTAAAATCATGCCAGTCCTTATCAAACCCGGTCCTATCATTTTTTATACCTTGATGAGCCTGTTTGTCTTTATCCTGGTAATCCTTAGCATATTTATCTCCGTTTATGCAGAAACCAGTTTGTACTAAACCGGCAATTAACATCATAACTGTTAAAATAAAATATTTGTTTTTCATAACTCTCCATGTTCTTGTTCAGAAATATTTAATTACATTGTTATAATATGCATGGTATAAGGAAAGTTCAATCGCCCAAAGGGATGAAAAGAGAACTACACCTTTTTTCCCGCTAATCCATTCCGGATACAGCCTCTCCCCAATCCCGATAACTTTGGTAATGATAAGTACATTTTGATTTATCCGGAATAAAGTTATATTTCAATCAGGTATGGTTTTGAATAGGTAAGAAGTTCGGGGATCAGTCATAATCAGTTTGTATTGTTAGATGTAATTTATCTGTCTGTAGGTTAAGTTTTTTCAAAATAAACAGGAGGTATTATGAAGTCGGACAGTATCCTTATTGTTGATAATGATGAAGAGTTCTTAACATTTGCTTTGGATTTCCTTTCTGTTGGAGTAAAATTTAATCAGGTAGTTTCAGCCGGCTCTTCTGAGGAGGCGGAACAAAAGATCAGAATCTGTCATCCTGATATTGTGATCCTCGATTTGGGAATGCAGGGATCAGTAAAGCTTTCATCACTTATTAAAAACATTCCCAATAACCCCGTGCTGCTAATGACAAGTTACTATGAAAATAAGGATTATATAAATTTAGTAACAGAGATGGGAGCCAATGGATTTTTTCTTAAAGACGAAGTTAAAACTGCTCTTCCCAAGCTGATCGGGTTCCTCAATTCAGGCTTCTATGACCTGATAAGGAATAATTTATATATAATGAATTAATCCCTGAACAGTCTGAATATTTGAACAAATTAAGCTAAATAGGGATAATTTTCTTGATATTTGTTCAATAAATGTTTATGTTCATGCATAATGAACAATATAATGTTATGAACATAGCTCAGAAAGAACAAATAATATTTGAAAAAGCACTAACAAAACTCAGACGTACAATTGGTTGGGAACGAATTGATAACCTCGGTGCAAACAACGAAATAGATTTTCAAAATGGAGAAATCCGCTTAGAATTTACTTTTGTAATTAAAAATGAATTCAGAACTGGGCAGATTGGATTGCTCATGCAGCAGTTCGTCGGAAATAGAAGAGTTCCGTTATTAATAACAAGATACGTTAATCCCATAATAGGAGAGAAATTAAAAGAATTAAAAATAAACTATATCGATACCGCCGGTAATATTTTTATCACAGTCCCTCCTGTGTATATATACATCATGGGGAAGAAACCGGATGAAGAGGTTCCTGCAAAAAAATACTTAGGAACATTTCAGGCTGCTGCAGGGCTACAGATTGTTTTTGCTCTATTATGCGATAGGGAATTAGTAAAAAAAACTGTCAGGGAATTAGCGGAATTAACAGGATTCGCAACTGGAACAATACACAATGTTTTTAATGATCTTGCAAGGCGGGGATTCATAATTAAACATGAAAAGACAGGAAAGAAACTTGTAAACAGGCGGACTCTTCTTAATAAATGGATTGAAGCTTATCCGGAAAATCTAAAACCTAAGATAATTTATGGAAAATATAAAACTATACAAATAGAACAAACCGGCAATGATCTAAAAGAATATGGTGCAATCTGGGGAGGGGAAACGGCTGCTGCTCTTATGACAAATTATTTAACCCCGAAGATTCAAACAATATTTATCGGTGATGAAGTTAAAAAGTTTATTTTCAGAAAACGTCTGGAACTCGATCCGAAAGGTGATCTGGAATTGATGGAAATATTCTGGAAATTCAAATGGCCGGAAGCAGAGATGAATGTTGTGCCTCCTATTCTGGTTTATGCAGATCTCATGGCAACTGATGACGAACGAAATATTGAAACCGCAAAATTAATTTATGAAAGATATCTTGCACGATATATCGAAGAAGATTGATAAACAGACTTTGCATCTGCTTACAGCAATAAATGAAAAAGCTGATTCGATGGGAATCGATTATTTCATTATAGGCGCTGTTGCCAGAGATATTTTGCTGCACTTTGAATTTGGAATGCCCATTGAAAGAAAAACAAATGATATCGATTTTAGTATAAAAGTTAAGAGTTGGGATGAATTTAGTTTATTTGTTAAAAAACTGAAATCAGATGGACTGATTGAGGACACAAATATTTTTCATCGGTATTTGTTTGATAAAAGATCTCTCATCGATATTATTCCATTCGGGCCAATTGTAAATGATCATAACGAAATTACCTGGCCGGATGCAGAAAATTCCCAAATGTCTTTGATGGGTTTTGAAGAATCATATAATAATTCAGAACAGGTAATAATAAATCATAACCCTGAAACAATAATAAGATTTGCCTCCCTCGATGGTTTACTCATGCTTAAACTTCTTGCATGGGATGATAAATATCCGTCAAGAAGAAAGGATGCGCAGGACATGTTTTATATTATCAGCAATTACATAAATGCTGGAAATCTTGAAAGATTGTACGATGAAAATTCTGACGTTGCCGAACTAACTCCCGGTACTTTCGATGAAAAATTACTGGGAGCAAGACTAATCGGGCGTGATATATCTAAATGGATTGGAAAGAATACACATAATAAAATCATAGAGATATTGAATACTCAACTATCAGGAAATACAACAAGTAAATTGGTTCTCGATATTATGCGGAATGATGCCATAAGAGAAGATTATGAGCAAGAATATACCTACTATTTTTCAATTATTAGTCAGTTATTGAGGGGGTTGAACGACTAAAGAATCCCCCATCATCCTGTAGGTTAAGTTCTTTCAAATTAAACAGGAGGTATTATGAAGTCTGACAGTATCCTTTTAAAAACATTCCCAATAACCCCGTGTTGCTGATGACAAGTTACTATGAAAATAAAGATTACATAAATTTAGTAACAGAGATGGGAGCCAACGGATTTTTTCTTAAAGACGAAGTTAAAACTGCTCTTCCTAAACTGATCGGGTTCTTAAATTCAGGCTTCTATGATCTGATAAGGAATAATTTATATATAATGAATTAAAATATTATATATAACCCTTTAGCAAATAGTTTATTTGAAAAGGTCAATAATAAATTAGCTTTTCAGGGAAGTAGTTTTGATTGAAACTGGCCAAACATAATCTAAATTATCTGGAACATTCCATTTATACTTAGAATAAAACTGTTTATCTTTTCGTAATAAATTAGACTTATGTGACATATGAAATTTCCTATTACCAAGCCAGGGTGGGAAAGAGGTTTCATTTGAATTTGGATCAACACGTTTTGAAAAATATTCCAATAATGTGTCATTAAATCCTCTATTTCTCCATTCTACACACATCGAATAACCATAAAGGGCTAATGCCTGAGTATATCCTTTCCACATTTTACATGCCGGATGATTAATCCAACCTTTGCCTTTATTTTCTCCAAGTAAAATCATTAATAATTGTTTAGCCTCAACCCGCTGTTTTCCAAGTCGTCTGTAATCTAAACATTTTGCAGTTTTTCCAAAATCTGCATAAGGCAAAAATGTTTGCATAATTTTCCTTATAGGCCTAACACTCAAAGGTTTATATCTGTTTCAAAACTCTAAACTAATCCCTATAGAGGGAAGTATTCCAATACTGGGGTCATTCACCGCCATTCTGGTTCTCGGATTCCATCTTATAGAATTACTATATTTATTATTATAAATATTTTGAATATCGATGTATGTAATTAATGTGAATTTTTCGTAAAACCACTTTTTATCAACACGAATATCAAGACTATGCAGCGCTTTGAAATAATTACTAAGATAATCTGCTACAAGCTGGAATCCCGAATTAGTAAATGGAGTATATGGTCTACCCGAAGCATAACGG
Organism: Ignavibacteriales bacterium; assembly: GCA_003141435.1. Lineage (GTDB taxonomy): Bacteria > Bacteroidota > Ignavibacteria > Ignavibacteriales > Ignavibacteriaceae > Fen-1301. The sequence continues at coordinate 16,043 of PLLW01000034.1, read as the reverse complement.
AATTTAAATCCGGCTTCCCAACTCTCATTAAATTTATATCCTCCTGTTAGATTAAATATCCACCTCTGATCGTAAGCTCCATTACGCGTAATATTATCGAGAGCTGTAAAATCTGTTTCACTATAGCTAAGACTTAATATACCATAACATCTTATATCGGATAATTTCTTTTGTAATGACAATTCAACGCCGCGGCTTTTTCCTGATCCCCCGCTGGTTAATGGTTCAAGACCAAAGGAGGAGAAATTATCATCTGCACCGTTGTATCCTGCTCCTGTATTTGCCAATACCAGATAAGGTCTTATAAGACTGGCCGGGTAATCGTTATACCATTTATAATAAGTCTCTATCTTTAGAAGGAAATCTTCTCTAAGCAGACGATCAATTCCTAAAATGAGCTGGGTAGCTCTTGTATCAGTTAATCTTTTATTATTTCCACTTACAGCTAGCCAAATATAAGATGGTGCCTGGTAATATGACCCCGTACTGAGATTAATATTTGTTAGGTTATTTAACTGGTATGTCATCGAAAATCTTGGAGCCGGATACAATTTTTTTTCAAGATAATCAAAATAATCCAGACGTAAACCAAAATTCGTTCTTAGTCTTTCAAAAAACAGATAATTTAAATTAACATAACCCGCAGCTTTGGTAAACATATTTCTTGAAATTAATCCATTAATCGGAAGCGTGTCACCGAATGTTGTTACAAAATCAGGAAAGAGAATATCGGACTTGAACAAAATATTTTTACAGGTAAGCCCTACGCTGATTTCTGAATAAGCTGAAAATTTATAGATAAGATCTGCCTTAACTGAATTTTCTGTTTCTGTAGAATAATCTTTGAAAATAGGATTTAATAATGTATCTCTTTGCTGTGTTTTATAATCGGTATAGTTCCTGTTTAGGGTCAGATTAATAAATCCATTGCTGATTAAATGCTGATAGAATAGACCGGTAGCATACTGAACCTGATCTGAACCTAGTATTCTTGCGTTATCTAATCTTTTATCGGCAGTTTCATTGAAGTATTTTACATTATCAAATGCTCCAATGAATAAAAAAGAAAATTTATTATTATTATCAAGTTTGTAATTTGCTTTGGTTAGCATATCATAGTATTCAGGCACAAAACCGAATCCGGCAGCCTTAAAAATAAAATCCAGGTAACTCCTTCTCACTGAGAAAAGAAAATCTTTATTCTCTCCAAGTGGGCCCTCGAGATTAAGTCCGAATTGTGAAGCAGCAATAGTAGCTTTGCCCCCGAGTTTATCATTCCTGCCATTTCTTAAATCTATCTTCAGAACTGAGGAAAGCCTGTCCCCGTATTCAGCAGAAAATCCTCCTGCGGAGAATGATGTCTCTTTTACAAAATCGAGGTTAATATAGCTTAATGGTCCACCGGCCGCCCCCTGAGTTCCGAAATGGTTTATGTTGGGGATTTCCATTCCATCTACTATATATAGGTTTTCCGATGGAGCGCCCCCTCTTACAATAAGGTCATTTCTGCCGGCATCTGCCTGTGCAACACCGGGAAGTACAGATAATGCTCTTACAACATCCTCAAATCCGCCCGGTGATCTGCGGATTTCCTCGTATCCAAACGAAGTAGTGCTTATTAGCTCTGTAGGAGTTTTAGGAAAATATTCAGATTTTACAGTGATGTCATTTAATTGAATCGGTTCTTCATTTAGGTCAAAATCTACATATGATGGCTTTGACATCATCACTTCAATATCTGTTTTTGTTACTGATGCATATCCTATTATTGAAGCTTTGACCCGGTAAACGTTCACCGGAACTCCGGGAATTTTAAAATTCCCTTCCAAATCTGTAGTGGCACCCTGTTTTGTTCCCAAAAGGATAACATTAGCCCCCGCTATAGGCTGTTTACTGTCAATGTCTCTGACATTTCCTAAAATTGTTCCGGTTTCATTCTGTGGAAAAATGTTCTGAGCTAAAATAAAAAATGATATAAATAAAATTATTTTTCTCAAGTTTCGTATCACTTATTAATGCCTGTCCATAGTTAAAACTCCGTCCGCATTAAAAATAGCCAAATTTAACATAAACCGAATGTTAGATTGCATATTTTACCAGGCAAATTCCAATAATCAGTCAGACTTAATGCTCAAATCATTGCTTATATTTTTTTGATTGAATTCTGATTCTCCCCATTAGTTAATTCTGGCGGCTTTTTCCTCGCCTCCTATCAATTCCCCCGCAACCCTCTCCAGATATAACCTCTCCCCAATCCCGGTAACTCTGGTATTGATAAATATATTCGGAGTTTTTTCACATTAACAAGAGGTATTATGAAGTCGGACAGTATCCTTTTAAAAACATCCCCAATAATCCCGTGCTGCTGATGACAAGTTACTATGATAATAAGGATTACATAAATTTAGTAACAGAGATGGGAGCCAACGGATTTTTTCTTAAAGACGAAGTTAAAACTGCTCTTCCAAGGCTGATTGGGTTCTTAAATTCAGGCTTCTATGACCTGATAAGGAATAATTTATATATAATGAATTAAAATATTATATAAAACCCTTTTATTTGAACACCGGATATTACAACTCCATCTTTGATTGTATCAGGGACTGGTGATTTTTTGTGCGGCGGATAAATTCATCTAACGATAGACACAATATTGGAACACCATAATGATTGTTTCCTTATAGAAACCTATGTTTCATTTTGGAAACAAGCGTAAGGAGTTTATCTATCAAGTTCACGGGGGGTATTTTTTCTTGAATTATGCTCTTACTTCAGATATATTTCTCCAGTGAGATCGTCAAGAAGTATATATTAGATAAGATTAAACTCTTACTTTCAATGGCTCCATAATCTTTGAAGCAACGGTAAACTCACTGAACGTAATCGCTGGCTGGATTGTCAGCCGTGGAGAAGGCATTTAAGTTTTATGTCACGAAACCTTTAAAGATCAAGTAATTGAAATCGCCTAGGGAGTACTGAAAAATTATTAATTAAGAATAATAACCCGTAAATCTTTCCTAAACACCTATATTCAAATAACACTAAAAGTAGGTACAGTATTTAGAAAAAACGATGAAATATAGTCCTCAACAAAATATGTTGTCGAACAACAATGGTCATTATTTTAGAAAATACTTAGTCAGTATAAACCTTTAAACACAAGTAATAAGTATTGATTATTGGTCGACGGTTACTAGGGAATACCAGTACATCGATTTCTCAATTTGTTCATTAGTCAAACATTTTTGCCACGAATGTCTTTGCACCTCGTGGAAATGTTCGGAAATAATAAATCGAAAGAATTGATGAAGGTTTTTTTGATCGGGCCAAAAAAGATAATTATCTTCGATAGCATTAATCATTAAATAATTAGAATTTTTCACATTTTCCTTACCCACAGAAACATTCAATTCATGTGCGATTTTTTTTAGTATTTCTATCTTCGTTTCATGGTTCATGGGTACAAAATGAATATGAGCATGCTGAATGCAAGCACTTGAGTAATCTATGGAAGAACAACCCCCATGTTCAAATATCAAAGGATGCAAAGTCGTTTTTTTATAAATATAATCTATGACCCAATTTTTTAATAAATTAAATTCAGGAGTGTTAAAATAAGATAAGAATGATACCTCATGCATTCTCGTTATAGCCAGTAAATGGAAGGGGACAATGGGCGCTATATCTGGGGTTACGATCAAATTAGGAGTTTGAAAAACAATTTTGGGTTTTTGAATTTTTATGGTTGGAGAAGATGGATAGGGACCCAAAGTGATTATATTTTTATTTATTAGCTCACAAAATGGGCAAAATTTGTCACTAAATATTTTTCTCATATATTATTTAAATTCTTTTATAAAAGTATTCATGTTTTTTTAACAACATCCCATGAAATATATAATTAATAAATATTTTATTTAGCATTAGGAAGTAAGATTATTTAGCGAAAAAATTTCAAGTTCTTTTTGAGTCTGTATCCATCTACCTAAGGCTTTTTTAGCTGTCTTCAAATCTCTTCTATTAAGATAAATTCTAAACTCAGCGACACAAGATCTCAAACGAGCCAATAATATTTTCAATTCTTTATTAGAATCATCTTTAAAACTATCGAATTTAGAATTGAATACTTCCAAAAGAACCTTCTCAAAAATTTCTTCATTTTGAACAAATGCTAAAGACAAATACACATCCTCTATTAATTCGCCAAGATCAATAAAATAATCTCCCTCGAAAGTGAGTGTTTCATAATCAATAAATTTAATATATCTATTTATTTGATATGGATTAGACCGTTCGATCATAATATTTTTACAGTTTAAATCACCATGCATCAATGATTGGTTTCCAAATGAAGGTAATTGAATATTTTCTAATATCTTTAATGATTCTACGCCTATATTATAAATTTCTCTTCGAAATTTAGGAGGGTTTAATACCATTAGAAGCGATATCGAACTTTTAATTTCATCAATTATACTTTTCCAAAAAGGTTGAATATTAACTCTTTCTTTGCTATATCCCTTTTGATATAAAGAAACTAAATGAATTAATAAGTCTTTGTATATTGATATTTTCGTCTCGACGGTCGAGGTAGAACCCAGTATTTCTTTTAATTCATCAAATTCAGCAAGGTGTTCATACAATAACAGTGCATAGGGGTTATTATTCAGTTCTATAATTTCTGTGGTGAATGAAACTACAGAAGCAAAATATTTATTCAATCCTCTTATTTTCAATTCCTCATATATATTTTTTTCTTTTGCCAAGGATACTTTCTCATCTGATTTAAAAACAATAGTTTGTCCGCTTAATATAAAAGGCTGTTTAATGTTTATTTTTGCTACCCCAACTTTAGAACGAGAAAGTCCACTACTAAATAATTCTATATCAGCATTAAACATGATTGCTTTTGCAACTGCTTTGCCAATTCCTTTAACCAAAGCCTCCTTTTCCTTATTCAGTAATACAAGATGTTCATTGTACTGTTCAAGAGACCGGGTAGTACTTTCTGATGAACCATTTTTCAATAATTGTTTATTCTGGGCTTTAACAGAATTATCTAAAGAATAGCAGAGTAATCTAAGATAAGGTCCGAATTCAATAAATAACTCAGGGTTTCTCTCCAAATAATAGACATTAGCGATTGGTTGCGATGTATATATCATCGCAAGGTTATCCAAACGAGGTCCGCAAATTTGCCAAAATTTATTACAAAACTCTTTTGAAAAATAATCTTGACATTTTAACATATTAAGAACTACTAACGAATTAAAACAAAGGCTTTGATCATACCATAATACAGAGTCTTTAGTAGCTATTTTCTCATATGCCTCACTAAAACATTTATTTATACAGTCTTTATTTGCTTCATAATCTAACATAAGCCAGAGCATTTTAGGATAGGTTCTTCCCTCGGGAGGGTCATCTAATAATTCTTTATCAATCCTTAAGAGTTGATTTTTCACAAATATAATTTCAATCTCGCTTAAAGATGATTTTGATAAAACTAATGATTCAATTAAAAGTAATCTTTCTAAGATATCCCGACCATAACTTACTTTGTTAACACTTATGGATAAGTCTGATCTATGCATTTTTAATCTTTGAATAATTAATTGGATCCTTTCCTTTGAGGGACTTTTTGTCATTGCTATAGCTAAAGAATACAATCCTACTTCATTATTCGAATCTTCTGCAAGATCCAAATCCTCTTCAATATTAGTAACTAGCTTATCATCGGAGGGTAATCCAAAATCAACCATTATCGAAATGATGTGATGCAATATTTGAGCATTTAATGATATTTTACCTTTTAACCATTTTTGGTAAATAAAAACAGCTGAATCTGTAAAATTTCTAACCATCAGATCAATTTTCATTATTTCCTCGTCTATAGTGTCTAGTCATTCTTAATGTTTTTTGTATAAATAATAAGTTCGAAATTAATAGAATAAAAATCCATTAATTAAGTGATAAAATGGATGATAAGAATTCTTAACTGGAATAATTAATTTTAATTTGACCATTTCCTCTAGTATAAAAGAATTATTTTCAGTAAATAGTGCCGGAATTCTTAATGGGACTGAATAATTATATACAATTTTAAAACGACCGAATTTGCGAGCTAATATTTTTTCAGTAATTCTATTGATTGATGAAATATTGAAAAGGCAATATTTAGTTTGGTTTATTAAGTTAAAGAATTCATGCTCCATATTCTGATTAAAAACTGATGATTTTTTAAATTCTTCAGAAGTATAATTCAGTAAATTGTAAGGAAGGTAGGGAGGATTAGATATAATAAAGTCATATTTCTTCTTCTCGAAACTCGAAATTTCATAAAAATGAGCTGATTTTTTCTCTAAAGAGTTTATTAAATAATTATCATAACTTGATTTAAGTTCTTTTTTATCGCGATCATAAAAATCAATTTTTATAAAAGGAAACATTTTCTTTAAACAAATTCCAATCATTCCACTTCCACATGCAAAGTCAAGGACACTAATAATTTTATGTGTCTTTAACCATTTAAGAGTAAATTGTAAGAGAAGAAATGAATCAATAGAAGGTCTTGTGTTTTCACTTTTTAGCCATATCACTTTAACTCCTGAATAACTTATAAGCGTTTTATTACCATAGACGCTTAAAAAATCTGCATCTAAGTTAGAATGGATATAACATGGTAATACAGAATATTTATTTCGATCGACGTGGCAATTACAATTCCAAACTAATTCTGGGGAATCACAGTAAATAGATTTTATTAGCTTAGATTTTTTTATAAGATTATATTTTATAAAATTTAATTCTCGATCCACCTCAATTTCTAAAGTCATAAGATTAAATCGTGATTGGTCTAGATTGAAAAACAATCAGTTCTTTATTAAATATACCCAATTCAACATTTTGATGAGAATTAAATAAAGTTATTATTGTTGATAAAATATCACTTAATTTTTTAAGAAGTTTATTATCTATTAAATTATATAAATAATTTTTTTTAATTTCCGAATGTGTTTTAACAATTATGCCTGATTTATCTAGGCTTATTAATGAAACGACATTACCATTTTCATAAAATTCTACTAAATAATTCGAAGATTTAAAAATAGTATCATGTGTAAAAACAATTAAAGTAGTTTTACATTGCAAAAAAGGTTGAGCTAGAATATTAATCTTATATGTATCAATAGGGATACCGTATTTCTCGAATGTATCAAATGTGACAGGCTCTATGATACTATTTATTGTAGATAAAAGTTGAGACTCTTCAGTTATGTTTTTAATTGATTTAAACAGACCGGCACATGACCGCTCAACTTGGTCTTCAATATTTGTTGAGGATCGAATTATTAATGGATACTTCATAATAGAACTTCGGCGCATAATTTTATTTAAACAATCCACAATTTCCAAAGTAGAATAAATATTAATAATTGCATCAGTTCTTGTATTGATAACAAAAGGATGATCAAGTAGATAAGATGGTGGCACTTTTAATTTAAGTGAACCACTCATTAATTGCAAATTATAAGCTTTATAACCAATTACAGACGCTTCGAGACTTTGTTGACCCAATTCAACCCACATCAATTACCTCAGTAATAAATTCATAATCAATAGAAATTTGGATAACACTAAAATTCAATTCTCTTAGAATTATTGATTGATGAGAAAGCAAGCCAAATGTTACGTATACGATGTTTGTATATTTAGCAAGCTCTTTTGCGATAGTAATGATTTCTTTAGTGTCCTCACGATTTTTTGCAACATTAAATAAAATTTTAATATTGGGATTAGATATTTTTTTTATATCCTCTATTGAATTTATGATATAGAAGACATCATTAAAAGTTTCTTTTTTATTTTCTTCAATATTTCCAATTTTTCTTGCGTTGATAAACTGCAAATCAATTTTATCGTCTGCTACTGCATGAAAGCAATCATAGTCTCTATTTTCTTCTAGAAATGATATTAGTGTGGCTAATTTGTTCTTGATTGTTTTGATTATTTGTCTATAAAATTTAATATCTCGTTGAACAACTAATTCCTTTTCATATTGACATTGTTCGTTAATAAAAAGGCATTTTCGACTATTTTTATAAATCTTATAATTAATTATATTATTTTCTATTATTAACACATCGGGTGGATTAACCATTGAACTTTCCCATATTCCAGGCATTATTTCACAAATTATTCTTGTATTAGAATAGAAATAAATTTCAAACGATAAGTTTATTCTAAAATACTCTTGAATTATTAAATCATAATTAGATAAATATTTTTTAAGAAAATTATCTATTATGTTAAAATCTTTGGATATTAATCTAGGTAAGTTCAAATCCCCGGCATTACCCGAGGTTCTAATTACTAGAATGGAATTATGTATAAAACTAGTATCAATTGTATTTATTGCATCCTGATAGCCCGTGCCCTGATTTAAATATAAACACCTCTTGGAATAGAGTCCTTTTTTTTGAAAAGCTTTTTGTATTTGGATTTTGTTTAACATAAAGACTGTTCTTTGAAATATTTTTATAGTAGTTTAAAATAATCAACTTTTAAGCAATAATACGGTTGATCTACTTCTTACTCCACTTTAGATTCTGCGCACACTTTGTCTGAAGTGATATTTCATAAACTTGAGTTTTTGTTCTTTCGTCATGTCCTAATCTTTGAATGAGATAATCGTCTACCCATATATACTTGTCTGTATCTCCTTTTTGAAGCAATTCTTCCAATATTAGTTTTTGGTCATCATTAACTACAAGGTCATAAATTTCAAAAAGAAACATTCCTTTGTCTCCTGAATCTAAAGTAATAATAGGTGATTGAACTGTCCCTTGAAATTTGTAATCTATGAATCTAAATTGTTTCCAAGGCAAAATGTTAGTAGAAATCAATTCTTCACAAAATTCTCTCCATGGAGCAGTTTCCCTATCTTCTTTAGAATTAAACCACTCTATAAGTTCAATTACATTAACACCTTTTATATAAACTCTTAAATCTCCCTTTGCTATTCCTTTTTCTGTTTCTATAAGCCGATCTGGTTTAATATTTAATTTCTTAAATATTCTTTCAGATCCCGGTAAAGTTTTGAAAGCCCCACCTACCGGTTGAAAATAATTTCGTAGTCTGCTTTTGACTAATAAGTATTTACCATTAATATTTATCCTGAATAAATAGGCTATCGAAACTCTTATTTCTTTATTTCTGAAAAGAAATTGCGTTTGTAAATAGAACCTTAACCACTTTATGTTTTGGAGAAGATTAAGAATAGCATAAAGAATAATTACGGCTATTATTTCAATTGAAATACTAAGCAGGGTACTTGAAAAATTGTCGTGAGGATTTGCTGGGTAAAAAATTCTATAAACAATATAACTTCCGAATAGAATTAACACAACGATGTTTGAAAGTCGTGTTGTCATATAATTTCCGGACTAGGTTTAATATTGGATATAGTTTCACAAAGTAATTCAAATGTTAAAGGCTTATCAGGAAAACTCATTGCAATCGCCTCAGGTAGAATTTTTAATATTATATCAGAATAAGAATGCCCGACCTTATTATTCTCTTCAGGGCTTGTCAAATCGGATAATTTCTGAATCTGCTTTGCAGTTAATTTTAGTGCATGCAAATTCTTTTCAAATAACTCTTTCCGTTCTATTTCATTAGGTCTTTTAAACTCCAAGACAACAGCTGATCTTCTTAAAATTGCTTCATCAATAAAATGAAGTCGGTTTGTTGCCATGAAAATTATTGCCCTGCCTTTCAATTCTCTAACCGCATCAATTTTCTGAATTAAAGTATTAACAGCAGATTTTTCTTCCTGGTGCATTTGAAGCGTAGAACGAGTTGTAGCAATAGCATCTGCTTCGTCAATAAGTAAAAAGGCTAATCTTTTTTTCCCTGCTTGAGTTTTTAATTCACTAAATGCATCGTTGACTAAGCTGCCCATTTGGCCATGCAATCCTTCACCCCTAACTCTTGTATTCAATTTTAATAAGAACCCTTCTTTTTTTAAATCTCGAACTATTCGATCTGCAAATCCTTCTGCAGAAACAGTCTTACCTGTCCCGGCATCTCCAGCTAGTATTATTAATGGATAGCGATTTGTAAGTTGAGAAATAATTGGCAATTCTATTTTATAAAATTTATTGCTCCATTTTATCAATTCTTCAGGATCGAGTAATATTTTTAAATTATTAAATATTCTCTGATATTTATTTTCAAATCCAATTAAGTGCGCTGTTCTTTCCTTTATTTCTATATTGGGTAATTCTAATGTATTATCAAATATGGACAATGGCATTACTTATAATTCTCCTTTTTTAATTCATAACCATTACTGGCATATAACTGTGCATTTGATTTGCTTAAATTGGGAAATGAGTTGTCAATATTTGAAGCTACCCAATTAATTTTAAAACCATTTGTTAGCATAAAAGCGGCCTGATCTGATTCGGAAAAATTTTTCCAACTTGGGCTATAAGATAAAATTACCGATAAATGGGTATTAGGAATGTCAGCCCAGTCATTAGCTCCAGCTCGGTCTGAAGTTGTAGCATTTCCATCTTCATTAATAATAAATTTAGCTGCCTGTATTGTTTTGTTGTTGACATCGAGCAAAATAATATCAACGCTAAATAAATATTTATTTTCAGCAAGCTTTATAATATCATAGAGGATATTATCAACATATTCGGAAGACCACTTACCAGTTCTCCTTGCAATCATTCGTATATCAGCATTTAATCCTTCAAATGTTTTTCTGATATCAACCACTGTATATGTTTTTGTAATTGTATTAGACATAGGTACTCTTTTTATCCGTTTATATTAAAGGATGGGCCAAAAACATTTTTCCATTCATCAATTGTGTCACCCTCGAAATTCCTTGAAATTGCAATATTTAAAGATTCGAAGGCCTCATTTGCTTCTTTAACAATTTCATTCCATTTTATTTGTGTTATTTTTTTTGCTGTATTGTTTTCATTGTTTGTAGAATCAGCTATAAAAATGGGGGTATCGAATTTAGGAATATCGTTTATTGCAGTATCAAATTTTATGACAGGGAATTTTGATACACTTACGAATTGAAAGAATTCAATTAGGCCATCCTCAATAATTTTCTGTGGTTCTTTATAAATTTCTAGGGATGAAACAATTAATTCTATTGCAAATGAAGAAAGCCCTGATTCATTATCAGTAGGTTGTAGTTCTTTATAATTACGCCACCATTTTATTGCTCGAACTATTGCAGTATAAGAATCATTGTTTGTTTTTCTTTGCTTTGAAAAATTTAATTGTTTTGTTACACTAGTTATATATTTCCCTCCACCTCCTCGTTGAGGTTGCCACACAAACTCTTTTGGAAATTTAAGTGGCACAACTGGAACAATATCTATTTGCAAACCGGTTCCAGAAAATGTAATTGTAATTGCTTTGGTGTTACCCTCAGCGTCAACATCTTGGTGAAGATCTTTTTGTGGGTAAATTTCTCCCAAATATTGAATGATGAAATCATGGAGTTTTTTAATATCATCTTTCAGGTCTTCTCCCTCAACAAAGAGGACTAAGTCAATGTCAATGGGATTATCTCCTGTAGGTCTAAGTATAGTTCCTTTTTTCCATGATCCAGCTATCATAGATTTTGTTACTTTTAGTCCTGTTCGTTTATCATCCTTAATTTTGTTTTCTAGCTTTTCCATCAAACTGTTTACTTGTTCTCTATACTTAGGCATATCTTCTTGCTTAAGTTTAATATTCTTAATAAAATTTTGTAGTTGAGTATTTGTTAGTCTCATATATCTATCAAATTAAAAAGGTGAAATATTATGAATTCTGAAAATAGTTTGAAAAATTCCAACCTGTTTTAGTATTACTATATCTAATGCAACATTGGAAATTACTGTCCCCCTCGATATTATAAAAAATATTTATCATTTTATTTTACTTCGCTTTTTTACAGCTACATCCAATTGTGTCCTCAGAATGTCATTGTTGGCTCTATAAGTTTCCTTTTCTTTCACTACTAATTTCAATTCTATTAATTCTTCCAAATCTCTGCGAAGCGTTCTTTCGGTATATGTCGCGTAAATTTTAGCAATCCTAGGATTTATTAAAGAAATTTCTTCTAGGGATAGTGAATGATCCATAGGAATTTCTAGAATTAAGTCTCTCTTTCTTTTAAAAACTTCTTTCTTAGTATATTTTTTTTCTGAAAAGGTATCATAAATATATTTCTTCCAAGAAATCTCAAAAAGATTTTTTTGAATTGTTTTCAATGTTTCCAGTAAACCATCTCGGAATCCTTTAACTGCATAATGTAAAAATTGAGTTAAATCTTGCTTTTTATAGGCAAGATCAAGTTGACGATAATATTCAGTCCTAGTTTCATTATAATAGTTGGAAAGTATATGTGAAGCTATATCAGGATTTCCAGCTCTAATTAGAAGATAGAATTCTAACAGACGGCCAGTTCTACCATTACCATCAGAAAATGGGTGTATCCACTCTAAGTAAACATGTGAAATAATTGATTGCATCACTGAAGCAATAAATGATTGACCCGATTTATAATGAAATTCCTCCTGCAACCAACTGCAGAAATTATCTATAAGAATTGGAATATCTTTATAATCTGGGGCCTTATAACTTCCAACAATAACATTATTTTTTCTGAATTGCCCTGGAACGGCTTGAAAATGTTTCCCTAGATTTTGGCCTACCAATTTATGAAGTTTTTTAATTAGTTCAGGAGAGACAATCTCCTCTTTTTCATCTATTGTAATGTCCCTTAATAATCGATTAAAAGCATTCAAAATATTTTTCACTTCAGTTTCCAAATATTCTTTACTTGGAGGCAAAGAATCTCCCATGTTTATTTTTTCAATATCCTTGTCAGTTAAAGTATTCCCTTCAATTGCAGTGGTAGCCTGGGCTCCTTTAACTAGCGAAACATTAAGTAATTTTTCATGATAATCCGGCTGCAAAGGTGCATTACTTATAGCTTGAATTATTGCATTACATTGGCCCAATTCGAAGTAACATTCAGCATTAATAGACCATAGTCTTTGAAATTTTATATAAGGGTATTTTTTCATTCTTGACACTAAATTTGACAAATACAATATAGTATTTGTCATTTTATTAGTCAAGTCAAATAGGCAGGAAATTATATTATTTTATTAAAATGTGATAAAATGACAATTATGGCCTAAATCTTTCCTTATTATGATATTCTAAAAAAGATTTATCAGGTAAAAACCTTGAAGGTAGAATAATTTGTTTATTGTCGTAAAATGAAAAGAATATTTCTATAGTTGCATCTTTATTGTTTTTCAAAATTGAGGATACTTTGATTTTATAGTCGGGAGTAATCGTTATCAATCCATTTTCAAAAGCTTTATCATGTAATGCATTAATTGCAATTCCATTTCGCGGATTTAATCTATTCTTTTCATCTATTCCCCACGGCTTAATATGTCCGCAAATTAATAATTCGGGATTATTTATTCCTGTAATACAACAGGTGTTATTATAGGATGCCAAAATTGTTTTTCTAAAGAATGATTGATTCACCCTTATTTTTACTAATTGTTCCCTTGTAATCCCTAGCTTGTTTATTTCAATTTCATTTATAGGAGTAATATCCTCAATTTTCTTTCTCTCGTATTGAGCTAATAATTTTTCACTTTCAAAAGCTAATTGTTCCCAGTTATTATAAAATTCATCCCAAATTGATTTATCTAGTTTACTTGCATTTCGAGCACCTTTAATACCTCTAGCTATAAGACTCGGGTCAAAACTTGCAAAATTACCAAGCTTGAGGGCAACTGATCCGGGTGTTCGCCCAATTAATTTAGCTAATTTTATGATATCTGGATTTCGGGAATGCATTTTTCCAAAAGGAAGTTTGCAATAAAGATTAATTGCTAATAACAATTCTTCTTTATTCCAAAGCTTTTGTCCGACTTTCATAAATAATCCTAATTTTGTAATTAGATTGAAGTAACAATTATGATTATGAAATCTCTTGCAGTTAATTAATATTACAATATTTATCTATTAATTCATAATGATCTTCCCCCAACAGCAGAAATATTTTAATTCAAAGAGTTCGATAATTCAAACTCCTTTGGGCTTTTAATATTTTTTGAAGAGTGCAATCGGTGGGTTTTAAGGAAAACCACAGCTGCTATCTGCTTATTGTCTCCTTGTTGTATCNNATTGAGCTGATCCCGGGGATGTTCCGGAAGTGAAGGAACACCCTCTACTATTTACTGTCAAAAACTCCATTTTTTGCCACGATAAAATGCAAATATTTCGGGGCGATTATTTCGCCCCGTTATGATGAACTTTATTCCATACTAAATAAACAAAATATCAGCTTTTTCCGGGAATAGCTTTTGGCGCACCACGCATCAACCCTCCAAAATATTTCCCTTTGTTTCGCTTACCTCATTTCCCACATTTTCCGCTCCCTCACTCCCAACACATCCCGAATTGTCCGACAAATCACTCTCAAACGTTTCCGAAATATCCGTAAGCTCCCATTCGCCATCGACCGTTATAAATACTCCGAATGCTTTCTTAACTGCATAATTCTGAAAACGCACTACATCGCCCGCTAAATATTTTATCCTGGCAGAAAACTTTTCCCCCTTCACAATAGGAAACATGTCTGACATGAATGTCATCAGATCATATTCAGGACAAGCTTCTGAACGTGAATTCTTTAATACAATAATTCCCGTCGTCCTTATATATTTCGCCGCCTCCCGCTTTTCGGCATCCACACTCTCAAACGAATCGCAATTGATAACCAATCCTGATCCCTCAAACGCAATCGACGGATTCAAAACCTCCAGTCCATTCCCCTCCGACAAAACAATCTTCCCCGAAAAATCTTCTATGTCAAATTGACCATGGTTTGCATGAAACAATCTGTTGTAACCAGTCTGGTTTTTGTCCGGGTCCGGTTTCCAGAAATATTTAATATCTTCAATGGACGATATTTTTCCTGCAATTTTTCCCGCTAACCCGAACTTTGCCTTCTTCGCCAGCGCTAGTTCAGTGGGAGGTTTTAAGCTTTTTGTCGGTCTTTTTCTCACAAAAGCCTTCTTCCCCCTATGCACAATCGCCACTTCCCCTAATACCCCGTACATTTCTTTCATAAAACCAGTTGCTAGTGCCATATTGAACTCCTTTTGGATGTTTTTTGATATTTATAAGAGTAATTGATTTTTATTATTAACAATGACCCTCTATTAGTTATAGCTCCACTTTGTCATTTGTGACCACTTTTTATTTATCAGCCGGCTTAAATGCAACAGCAATATCAATTTTGTGCATTTGATCACAGATAATAGCACGAATATATGATGCCCATAGCACCACCATACCAGCATTATATCTTTCATATATGGTTTATACATATTGATTAAGACGTGCACATATGGTTCACTATACCTAAGAGACTCATTTTCTTGCATTTTCTTCATTTTCGACATCTTTGACTCCAACAGTTAAATTCTAAATGAGGGAACACCCTCTACTATCTNNTCCACTTTTTCATTTTTTGCCGTTTAACCCCAGATGGCAAAAAAATCATTATATGGGGGTGCCGTATATATAGGGTCACTTTTTTTTGAGGACAGTTATGTTATGTTTCATTACTATTTAAAAAAGGAGTGCATCATGATTGCAGTTCAAATAAATTCATTNNAATAATAATGCCCCAAAACCTGTCCCTGCGCCTGATCAGGTGCTTGTGGAGGTTTATGCGGCAAGTCTTAATCCAGTTGATAAAGGAATCGCTGCAGGTTTTATGAAAGAAATGGTTCATCTCCCTGCAACTTTAGGCGGGGATTTTTCTGGTGTGGTTGTTCAGGTAGGGGAATCTGTTTCCGGTTTTAAAATAGGGGATAAGGTTTATGGACAGGCACTTGTTCTGAACGGAGGCTCGGGCTCATTCGCGCAGTTCGTAGCTGCTAATGCAGGGAATACAGCTCTTCAGCCAAAACAAATTACAT